>NZ_JBJGYX010000047.1:0-38150 GCF_054050195.1 Geodermatophilus sp. SYSU D00710 | reverse complement strand
CCCCCCCCCCCCCCCCCCCCCCCCCCCCCCCCCCCCCCCCCCCCCCCCCCCCCCCCCCCCCCCCCCCCCCCCCCCCCCCCCCCCCCCCCCCCCCCCCCCCACCACCCCCGCCGATGCCGTCCACCGGCACGGACAGGCACCCGCGCCACCTACTTCCTCCGACGTCCGGAGGAAGTCCACGACCCAGGTCACGGACGTGACCCCCACCGGAGGAGTCCCGATGAGCGATCGCCCCCGCGGCGACAGCCGGCCGACCGTCGGCGACCCCGCGCCGTCGTTCGCGCTCCCGGACACCGAGGCCGGGGCGGTCCGGCTCGACCCGGGTGCCCACGCCGCGACCGTCGTCGTCTTCACCGCCAACGGCTGCCCGTTCGCCCGCGCCTGGCACGACCGCGTCCAGGACGTCGCCCGCGCCTACGCCGGCCGCGACGTCGCCGTGCTCCAGGTCGTGAGCAACGACGAGACCGACCACCCGGAGGACTCCCTCGAGGGCATGCGGCAGCGCGTCGCGGCCGGCGAGCTCGCCGGCCCCTTCCTGCGCGACGCCGGGCAGGCGGTGGTGCGGGCCTACGGCGCGACGGCCACGCCGGAGGTCTTCGTCGTCGACCGGGACGGCGTGATCCGGTACCACGGCGCCCCCGACGGCGACCACGACGACCCGGCGCAGGACGCGGCCTGGCTGCGCGCCGCCCTCGACGACGTGCTCGCCGGCCGCCCGGTCGCCCGGCCGGTCACCTCGCCGGCCGGCTGCTCGATCAAGTGGCGGGTGGAGCTGCTGTGGTGGGCCGGCTGCCCGTCCCGCGGGCAGGCCGCCGACCTCCTCCGGAGGGTCCTCGACGACCTCGGCCGCGGCGAGGTGCACGTCGTCGAGCGCGAGGTCCGCACCCGCGACGAGGCCGCCCGGCTCGGCTTCCCGGGGTCGCCCACCGTCCGGGTCGGCGGCCGGGACCTGTTCCCCGTCGACACCCCGCCGGCCCTGACCTGCCGCGTCTACCGCCGTCCCGACGGCCGCAGCTCCCCGCTGCCCGACCCCGCCGACCTCGCCGACCGGCTCCGGGAGGCCCTCACCCGGCCCTGGGAGCTCCCGGGCTGGGTCGACGTCCGCACCCGCACCGCCTCCCCGACCTGAGCCCCCACCCCAGGAGCTGTCATGGCATCGATCACCTACGACCGCATCACCAAGCGGTACCCGGACGGGACCCAGGCCGTCTCGGAGCTGGACCTGGCCATCGCCGACGGCGAGTTCCTCGTCCTCGTCGGCCCCTCCGGCTGCGGCAAGACGACGGCGCTGCGCATGGCCGCGGGCCTGGAGGAGATCTCCGACGGCCGGCTGCTCATCGGCGACCGCGTCGTCAACGAGGTGCACCCCTCGCAGCGCGACATCGCGATGGTCTTCCAGAGCTACGCGCTCTACCCGCACATGTCGGTGCGGGAGAACATCGCCTTCCCGCTGCACTGCGCCGGCCTCGCCAAGGGCGAGGTCAGGCAGCGGGTGGACCGGGCAGCCGACGCCCTCGGCCTGACCGAGCTGCTCGACCGCAGGCCCAAGGCGCTCTCCGGCGGGCAGCGGCAGCGGGTGGCCATGGGCCGGGCGATCGTCCGCCAGCCACAGGCCTTCCTCATGGACGAGCCGCTGTCCAACCTCGACGCCAAGCTCCGCGGGCAGATGCGCGCCGAGATCCGCAGCCTGCAGCGCGAGTACCGCACCACCACGCTCTACGTCACCCACGACCAGGTCGAGGCCATGACGATGGGCGACCGGATCGCCGTGCTCCGCAAGGGCGTGCTCCAGCAGCTGGGGACCCCGGACGAGCTCTACGAGTCCCCGGCCAACCTGTTCGTCGCCGAGTTCATCGGCTCCCCGCCGATGAACGTCCTGCGCGCCACCGTGACCCGGACACCGGCCGGCGCCGAGATCGTGTTCGGCTCCCAGCGGCTCGTGCTGCCGGCCGGGGCCCTCGACGCCCACCCGGCGCTCGCCGGGGCGGACGCCACGCCGGTCGCCCTCGGGCTGCGGCCGGAGGCGCTGCGCGAGCCGGCCGGTGCCGACCCCTCGTGGCCGCGGCTGACCGCCGACGTCGCGCTCGTGGAGAACCTGCCGCCGGAGAAGCTGGTCCACCTCCGCGTCGACGCCGACCCGGTCGTCACCGAGGCGACCCTGGAGATCGCCGCCGACATCGACCAGGCCGCCGCCGAGGACCTGCGGGCCCTGGGCTCCGGCTCGGTCCTGCACGCCCGGCTGCCCGGGACCGCGGCCGTCCGCGAGGGCACCCGCGCGCAGTTCGCCGTCCCGCCGTCGGCGCTGCACTTCTTCGACCTGGCCACCGGGCAGGCCATCGCCCCGCGGTCCCCGCGGCTGGCCGCGGCGACCGCCTGACCGGGAGGGATCCCGTGAGCACACCGGCACACCAGATCAAGCGGGGCGTCAGCCTCTACTCGTTCCAGGAGGAGTACTTCCTCCGGACGATGTCGGTCGAGGACTGCATCCGCGTCGCCGGCGAGATCGGCGCCCGGGGCATCGAGATCATCCCCGAGCAGATGATCCCCGGGTTCCCGGTCGTCAGCGACGAGTTCGTCGAGGACTGGTTCGCCTGGATGGAGCGGTACGGGACGACGCCGGTCGCCACCGACCTGTTCCTCGACACCAAGCTGCACCCCGACCGCTGGCTGACCCGCGAGCAGCAGGTCGCCTCGGTCTGCCGCGACGTCGACATCGCGGTGCGGCTGGGAGCGGGCATCGTCCGGGCGATCATCAACACCCCGCCGGAGGTCATGGAGGAGGCGGCGCCCTACGCCGAGGAGCAGGGCGTCCGGCTGCTGCTCGAGGTGCACGCGCCCTTCCACTACGAGCACCCGTGGATCCTCGAGCACCTCGAGGTCATGTACCGGACCGCGTCCCCGGCGCTGGGCCTCATGCCCGACATGGGCACCTACGTCGAGCGCTTCCCGCGCGTGGTCAGCGAGCGGGCGCTGCGCGACGGCGCCCGGCCCGAGCTGGTCGACCTGATCGTGAAGACCTACGACGACCACGGCGACAGCCACGCCCTCATGGACGTCGTCAACTACCGCGGCGGCGGCCCGGTCGACGTGGGCCTGGCCCGCCAGGCCACGCACTACACCTGGAGCGAGCCCAAGGCGATGCTCGAGCACATGCCCCTCGTCGGGCACGTCCAGGCGAAGTTCTACGAGATGACCGACGACGGCGTCGAGTACTCGATCCCGTACGACCGGATCGTCCCGGTGCTGGTCGAGGGCGGCTTCGACGGCCACCTGTCCAGCGAGTACGAGGGCAACCGGCACGTCCAGGACGCCTTCCCCGTGGACAGCGTCGAGCAGGTCCGACGCCAGCACGCCATGTTCGCCCGACTCCTGGGGGAGACCCGCTGATGTTCGACCGGTACATCGTCTGCGAGGAGGGCTTCCGGGCCCGGGACGACGGCCGCCCCGGCGGCGTCGTCGAGGTGCGGATGCCGTACTACCGCGGCCTGGCGCTGTCGATGGTCGAGGCCGTCGACCTCACCCTCGACGGCACGCCGGTGCCGGCCGACCGCACCACCTTCGCGGTGCACGGCAACACCTACACGTTCGCCGAGCTGCCCCGGACCACCGACGACCGGTGGGAGATGGGGGAGCGGGCCCAGCTCGCCTTCGAGACCGACGAGCCGCTCGCGCCCGGCGAGCACGAGGTCACCGTCGCCGTCCGGCTGCGCATCTCCTACATGCCGGTGCCCGGCGGTGGCCGCGACACCAAGCGCCTGACCCTCGCGGCCTGAGAGGAGACGACATGGGACCCCTCGACGACCAGGTGGTGCGCGCGGACTCGCTCGCCGCCACCCCCGACGGCCTCGACATCGCCGTCTACTCGCACTGGTACCGCGCGCTGCCGTTGACGTCGCTGGTGCGCGCCGACCTGACCGTGGACGGCGAGCGGATCGACCCCGCCACGCTGTCGGTGACCGTGAACGGCTCCCGCTACGCCTGGGCCGAGCTGGCCGAGAAGGGCGACGAGTACTGGTTCACGACCGATCCCGTCGTGCTGCACACCCGGGTGCCCACCGCCCCGGGTCGCGAGCACCGGGTGCAACTGCTGCTCGGGCTGTCGATCCCGTACATCCTCACCGGCCCCGACCGGGTGCCGCTGGTGACGCCGAGCGCCACCGACAAGACCCTGACCGCCGCGGGAGCCTGAGATGACCGACACCGCCCCGGGGCTGCCCCGCCTCGGCACCACCCTGTTCAGCCTGACGCTGGAGCAGCGCGAGCCCGGCCGCGACCTCGCCTCCCTCGTGGCCGAGGTCGCGGAGCGCGACCTCGGCCCCGGTCTGGAGATGGTCGCCTTCCAGAGCCTGCGCGGCTGGCCTCGGCCGTCCGCGGAGCAGGTCCGCGAGATCCGCGGCGTCATCGACGGCTCCGGCCTGACGCCGTCGTGCCTGGCGATCAACAACGACCTCGGGCTGCACCCCGGCCGGCTGCTCTCGGACGATGAGTCCCACGAGTACGTCGCCGTCCAGGTGCGCGGCGCGGCCGCGCTCGGCTTCCCCGTGGCGCGCGTGGGGATCGAGACCGGCCCGGCGATCCTCGAGCGGCTCCTGCCGCTGGCCGAGGAGCTCGGTGTCGCCGTCGGCGTGGAGATCCACGCCCCGCTCACCATCGACGCCCCGCCGGTCGCCGCGCTCGCGGAGCTGTTCGCCCGGCTCGACACCCCGTGGCTGGGCTTCATCCCCGACATGAGCGCGAGCATGCGGGCGGTCCCCGACGCCGTCGACGACGCCCACCGCGCCGCCGGCATAGCCCCGGAGCTCACGGCGCTCACGAAGCAGCTGTGGGCCGAGCCGGGGCCGACCATGGCCAAGTTCCCGGAGCTGGAGCGGCGGGCCGCCGAGGCCGGCGCCACGCCGCCCCAGATCGGCAACCTCAAGATGCTGTTCACCATGCACGGGCGCATGACGCCCGAGCGCTGGGCCGAGTTCTTCCCCCACGTCGTGCACGTGCACGGCAAGTTCTACGGGATCGTCGAGGGCCCCGACGGCCTCACCGACCCGTCCATCGACTGGCCGGCCGTCGCCCGGGTCCTGCGCGAGCAGGGCTACACCGGCTACGTCTCCAGCGAGTACGAGGCCCACGCCTACAGCGACCGGTACAGCGCCTTCGACCAGATCCGCGCCCAGCACGACATGCTCAAGCGGCTGCTCGAGGCCGAGCCCGCGGTGGCCGCGCGATGAGCGCCCCGTTCGACGTCGTCGTCGTCGGTTCGGGCCCGGTCGGCACCGCGGTGGCCCGCGAGCTGTCCGACAGCGGCTCCGGCGTGCGGGTCCTCGTGCTCGAGGCCGGGCAGGCGCTGGGCGAGCCGGCCGGCGGCCACGTGAAGAACATCCCCGACGTCGAGGCGCGCGACGCCGCCCTGGCGGCGCTGGCCGCGGGGCCGGGCCCACTGCCCGGCGGCACGCCCGCGCGGCCGGGCACGACGCTGGTCGGGGCACCGGCCATGCCGAACGCGGCGATCTCGACGAACGTCGGCGGGATGGGCGCGCACTGGACGGCGGCCTGCCCACGGCCGGTGGACGACGAGGTGCCCGACTGCGTCGACCCCGCCGTGCTCGACGAGGCGCTGACCCGCGCCGAGGAGCTGCTGGCGGTGACGACGCACGCCTTCGACCGGGCGCCGCTGACCGGCGCGGTGCAGCGGGTCCTGGGCGAGCTGTTCGACCGGCCGCACCGCCGCCCGGCCGGGCCGATGCCGGTGGCGGTCACGGTCGGCGAGGACGGCTCCCTGCACTGGACGGGCCCGGCGATCATCGCGGGCGACCTGTGGGACCGGCCGGACGTGGAGCTGCGCACCGGCACGCTGGCCCGGCGGGTCCTGCGCGACGGCGACCGGGTCACCGGGGTCGAGGCGGTCGACGTCGCCTCCGGGAAGCGGTACGAGGTCCCCGCCCGCGCTGTCGTCGTCGCCGCCGACGCCTTCCGCACGCCGCAGCTCCTGTGGGCCTCGGGCATCCGGCCGGCCGCGCTCGGCCGCTACCTCACCGAGCACCCGCAGGTCATGGCCGCCTCCCTCCTGGACGAGCGGCACGTCCCCGCCGACGCCCCCGTCGACGCCGACCTCCCGTCCACCGCGGCCGCCGCGCCCGGCGGCGGGGCGATCGTCCCCGTCTCCGGCGTCTCGTGGGTGCCCTACGCCGCCGACCGGCCCTTCCACGGCCAGGTCATGCAGATGGACGCCTCGCCGGTGCCGCTGGACCCCGGCGTCGCCGTCCGGCGCGGCCAGGTCGTCGGCCTCGGCTGGTTCTGCCGCAAGGAGCTCTCGCCCGACAACCGGGTCCGGTTCGACGAGGACGCCCCCGACGCGCACGGGCTGCCCGCCATCCGCATCGACTACGCGCTCAGCGACGCCGACCGGGCCGCGATCGCCGCGGCCGTCGAGGAGGTCCGCCGGGCGGCGCAGGCCCTCGGCCGGCCGCTGGGCGAGCCGTTCGTCATGCCCGCCGGCAGCTCGCTGCACTACCTCGGCACCACCCGGATGGGCCGGACCGACGACGGCACGAGCGTCTGCGACCCGACCGGCCGGGTCTGGGGCACCGCCAACCTCTACGTCGGCGGCAACAACGTCATCCCGACCGCGACCGCCTGCAACCCCACCCTGACCGCCGTCGCGCTGGGCGTGCTGACCGCGCGCGCCCTCGTCGCCGAACTGGCGGCCACCCCCGAAGGAGCACCCGCATGAGCCCCCGCGTCCTGGTCGTCGGCAGTGGGCCGACCGGTGCCACCTACGCCCGGCTGCTCCTGGAACAGCTCCGGGACGTCGAGGTGCTGATGGTCGAGGCCGGTCCCGTGGTGACCCGCCCGGTCGGCATGAACGTCAAGAACGTCCCTGACATCGAGGAGCAGGCGGCCGCGCGGCTGGCGTCGCAGGGCCCGTCGCACGAGAGCGGCGTCTCCGGGATCCCGGGCGGCGTCGTCGTCGAGGGCACGATCACCGCCCGACAGGGCACGCACCTGATCGGCCGGGCCGCCGAGGGGTCGCCGGGGATGCCCGCCGCCGCCGGCGCGACCTGCGTCGGCGGTCAGGGCGTGCACTGGACCTGCGCGACGCCCGCCCCCACCGGTCCCGAGCGGGTGCCGTTCATCCCCGACGCGGAGTGGGAGCAGCACCTCGCGCGGGCCGAGGAGCTGCTGCACGTCCACCGGCCGTCCTTCGACGGCGCGCCGCAGGCGCAGGCGATCCTCGAGCGGATCCGCGACGAGTTCGCCCCCGACGGCATCACCGTCCGGCCGCTGCCGGTGGCCGCCGACCCGCAGCCCGACGGGTCGCTGCGGTGGAGCGGAACGGACGTCGTCCTGGACGGCGTGCCCGACGACCCGCGGTTCTCGCTGCACGCCGAGACGCTGTGCGTGCGGGTGCTGCGCGAGGGCGACCGGGCCGTCGGGGCGGTGCTGCGCGACCAGCGGACCGGCGAGGAGGAGGAGGTGCGGGCCGACGCCGTCGTCCTCGCCGCCGACGCCCTGCGCACGCCGCAGCTGCTGTGGGTCTCCGGCATCCGTCCCGCGGCGCTCGGCCGGTACCTCACCGAGCACCCGCTGCTGTTCGGCGTGGTGGCGGTGCGCGCCGACGTCCTGCCGCCGCGCGACGGGGCGACCGGACCGGTCGACCCGATCCGGGCCATCGTGGCCATCCCGTTCGACGAGGAGCGGCACCCGTACTCCGCCCAGATGATGTACAGCCCGGTGTCGCCGGCGCCGCTGCCCGAGGGCAGCCGGTTCCGGGACAACCCGGCCGGCTACGTGGGCATGGGCTGGGGCATCCGCAAGCGGCCGCGTCCGGAGGACCGGCTCACCTTCGAGGACGACCGGCCCGACGAGAACGGCCTGCCCGGCATCCGGATCGCCTACGAGCTCACCGACGTCGAGGAGGCGGACTTCGAGCGGGCCCGCAAGCACCAGGCCCGCGCCGCCGCCGCGCTCGGCGAGTTCGTCGACGGCATGCCCAAGGTGATGCCGGCCGGCAGCTCGCTCCACTACATGGGCACGGTCCGCATGGGCGAGACCGACGACGGCACGAGCGTCTGCGACTCCTCCTCGCGGGTCTGGGGCGTGCCCGGGCTGGTGCTCGCCGGCAACGGCCTGATCCCGACCGCCAACTCGATGAACCCGACGCTGACCAGCGTCGCCCTCGCCGTGCGGGGCGCGACCGCGCTGGCCGCCGACCTCTCGAAGGAGGACTGACGGTGCTCGACTTCCCGATCATCCAGGGCCGCGGCTTCCGCAACGTCACCGACGGCGGCCGGGTCACCGGCTTCTCGTTCCAGCTGCGCAACCCGAACTACCGCGGCGGGCCGGCCAGCATGCTCGACGGCATCGAGGTGGTCGTCGACGGCGAGCGGATCCCCGACCACGTGCCGCTGTGGACCCTGCAGGGCCGGACCCTCACCCTCGACGAGCTGCGCGCCTCGACCGACGTCCGCTGGCAGCTCGACGAGCCGGCGACCATCACGGTGCCCAAGCCGGGCGGCCTGCCGGTGGGCGTGCACCGCATCGAGGCGACGCTCTACCTGCGCCGCTCCTACTTCCCGCCGCTGATCAGCCGGTCGGAGTTCGCGATCGCCGGCTCGGGCGTCATCGTGCCGCCGGTGCCGGACGGCGGCCTGCGGTACTGCGTCTCGACCTACAGCTACACCGGTGACGTCTACACGTCGATGACGCTCGAGGACGTCTTCGCCGACATCGCCGACCTCGGGGCCACCGGCATCGAGATCCTCGGCGAGGGCAACGTGCCGGGCTATCCCACGCCGGACCGGGCCTGGATCGACGGCTGGCACGGGCTGGTGGAGGAGTACGGCCTGACGCCGACGAACTTCGGTTCGTGGGTGGACACCACCCGCTTCTCCGGGCGCGACCTCACCGCCGAGGAGGGGGCCGCGCAGCTCCAGCACGACCTGCGGCTGGCCGCGGAGCTCGGCTTCACGTCGGTGCGGCCCAAGTTCGGCGTCGTCTCCTGGGACCTCGACCCGCACCCGATCTGGGAGCAGGTCGTCGAGCGGTCCCTGGACCTCGCGGCCCAGCTCGACGTCGTCATCTGCCCGGAGATCCACTCGCCGACGCCGATCAGGCACCCGGTGACCCAGGGGTACGTCGACTTCATCGAGAAGACCGGCACCGAGCACTTCAAGCTTCTCATCGACACCGGGATCTTCCAGACGGCCGCCGTCCGCGAGGCCGCGGAGGTCCTCGGGACCGACGACGACGAGGACGTGCCGCCGCCGCTGCGCCCGCTGCGCGTGCCCATGGCCGACCTGGTCGAGGTGCTGCCGCACACGCACTTCATCCAGGCCAAGTTCTTCGAGATCGACGACGACCTGCACGACCTGCACGTCCCCTGGGGCGAGATCGTGCCGACCCTGGAAGGGGCGGGCTGGAACGGCTGGCTCTCCAGCGAGTACGAGGGCCGGCGTGAGCCGTACCGCGGCCGCGACCAGGTGCGGCGCCAGCACGCGCTGCTGCGCTCGCTGCAGGAGGGGTCCCGGGGCGTGCCGACCTCCCCGGACGTCGCCGGCCGCTCCGCGCCCGACGGCGGCTGACGGCCCATGCCCCCCTCCCGCCGGTCGATCACGCCGCGCCCGTTCCGGGGACCGCCGCGCGCCCGCTGAGCCCGCGCGTCGACCCCCGACCGACCCCAGAGAACAGGACCCAGGACATGACCACGATCGACCAGACGCAGGCGCTGGAGCAGCGCCTCGTGGCCCTCGAGGAGCGGGTGACCGCCGCCGAGCTGGCTGCCACCCGCGCGCAGGACCGCGGAGCGGTGGACAACGTCTTCAACCGCTACATGCACTACCACAACGCCTACGAGGACCAGCGGATCATCGACGAGCTCTGGGCTGAGCCCGGCACGCCGGACATGTGGTCGCGCTACAACAACGTCGGCCTCTACACGACCTACGAGTCGGTGACCGCCTACCACCGCGGGCGGCCCAAGCCGGTCGGCAAGCTGCTCTTCCACTACACGACCACCCCGGTGATCGAGGTCGGCGCCGACGGGCAGACGGCCAAGGGCATCTGGATCATGGCCGGCCTCGAGTCCGGCCTCATGGACCCCGAGGTGGCGAAGGACGTGCCGCCGTGGGTGTTCTCGGGCGGTGACGTCGACGGCAAGCCGGTCTGGGCGCACTGGGTGTGGTGCAAGTACGGCGTCGACTTCGTCAAGCAGGACGGCGAGTGGCGGATCTGGCACTTCCGCTGCTACGAGGTGGCCCGCGCGCCGTTCAACCGCGACTGGATCTCCTTCGCCAAGGACAACCAGGAGAGCCACGACTCGCAGCTGGCGTGGTTCGGCGACGACGGCGTGCCGGTGTTCCTGCCGCCGGTCGACGAACCGGTCACCACGACCGACTACCACCCCTACGCCAACGACCGGGCGCAGACGCTGGAGCCCGAGCCGCCGAAGCCGTACACGGAGTTCGAGGACACCTTCCGGTAAGGACCCCCGTGCCCCCCACCGCTCGCACGCTCGCGGCGGGCCCCTACACGGGGGCCGCTTCGCCGCGCCATCCCTCTGTCGTCCTCGCTGTCGCGTGCTCGGCGCAGTTCATCGCCGTCCTGGACGCGTCGATCGTCAACGTGGCCCTGCCGCCGGTGCAGGAGAGCCTGGGCCTGTCGCCCACGGGGCTGCAGTGGGTGGTCAGCAGCTACACGCTCACCTTCGCCGGGTTCCTGCTGCTCGGCGGCCGGGTGGGCGACCTGTTCGGGCGCAAGCGGGCGTTCGTCGCCGGTCTGGCCCTGTTCGGCGCGGCCAGCCTCGCGGCCGGCCTGGCGCAGGAGGGCTGGCAGCTCGTCGCCGCCCGGTTCGTCCAGGGCGTCGGAGGCGCGGTGCTGGTGCCGACGACGCTGAGCCTGGTCGCCACGGGCTTCCCGGACGCGCGGGCGAAGGCGAAGGCGCTCAGCCTGCTCACCGCGGCGGCAGCGTCCGGCTCGGCGCTCGGCGGCGTGTTCGGCGGCCTGCTCACCGGCCTGCTGAGTTGGCGCTGGGTCTTCTTCGTCAACGTGCCGCTGGGCGTCGCGCTCGTCCTCGCCGCCGTGTGGGCACTCCCGGGCCGGCCGCCCGGGCACGTCCGCGGAGTGCTCGACCTGCCGGGCTCGGTCACGGTGACGGCGGCGACCGCCGCCCTCGTCGGCACGGTGATCCTGGGAGAGGAGCGCGGCTGGTCGTCGCCGGCGACCCTCGGCTGCCTCGTCCTCGCCGTGGCGTCGTCCGCGCTGTTCGTGCTCGTCGAGCGCCGGGCCGCGGAGCCCGTCGTCCCCCTGGACGTGTTCCGCGTCCGGCCGGTCACCGTCGCGAACGGGTTGGGCGCGCTGGTCGGCGGCCTGCTGCCGACCACGATGTTCTTCCTCGCCCTCTACCTGCAGCGCGTGCTCGGCATGGACCCGCTCCAGGCCGGCCTCGCGCTCACCCCGGGCGCCGTCGGCATCGCCCTCGGCGCGCGGGGCGCGTCGCGCTGGATGGCGGTGCTCGGGCCGCGGCGCAGCTTCGTGCTGGGTGCCCTGGTGGCGGCCGGGTCGCTGGCCTGGCTCGCGGGGATCGACGTCGAGGGCAGGTATGCCGTCGACGTGCTGGTGCCGCTCACGCTCGCCATGGCGGGTTTCGGCGCCTCGGGCCTGCCGCTGACGGTCACCGCGATGTCCGGCCTGCCGCCGGAGCGGGCCGGCCTGGCGTCCGGCCTGGTCAACACCTCCCGCCAGGTGGGCAGTGCCGTGGGACTGGCGGCACTCGTGTCGCTGGCCAGCGCCGTGGCGGCCGGGCACGGCGGGTCGGACGACGTGACGGCGCTGACTGCGGGCTTCGGGACGGCGTTCCTGGTGGGCGCCGGTCTGCTGGTCCTCGCCTCCGTCCTGGCTCGCGCGCTGCCGACGCGGCAGCGTCACCATCACGAGGACTGATGCGCGGTATCAGCAGATCGCTCTGGCCCGCGTGGCGCACGCCACAGCAGAATCGGACCAGGTGACAAGCCCGCACCACACCTCCTGCTCGACCAGGGCGGTCTCGCCCCAGGTGGCTTCCGATGCCGCCGCCGGAGGCCCTCGGCCCCCGGTTCCTCGGACCGTCGCGCCGGGCCCCTCGCAGGCTCCGGGTCGCGCGCCAGCGAAGGGACCAGCGTGGTCTGGAACAAGTGGTCGTACATGGATCACTGGGTGACGGAGACGCCGCAGGGGCCGCAGCCCCCGTCGTTCAACCGCGCCTACATGGACCGGTACGTCAAGCAGCTGTCGGCCCTCGGCTTCACGGGCTTCGACACGTTCTTCTTCTACCTGCCGCTCTACGCCGGGATGTACGGCGGAGTGCCCGGCTTCGAGCGGTTCCTGCAGGACAACGGCTTCGACAAGATCACCGGGATCTTCTCCGCCTACCCGTCGGCGACGAGGTACACCGCGCCGCACGTGCGGGAGACCCACGACCGGATCGTCGCCGACTGCGAGAACACCCTGCGCATGTGCGAGGGACTGACCGGCGTCGAGAACTTCATCGTCATGCCGACCTCGACCCACTACCAGACCGAGCCGGTCACCGACGACACCATCAAGGTCGTCGCCGACCTGTGGAACCGGGTCGGCGCGCTGACTCTCGAGCAGGGCATGACGACCACCTGCCACTTCGAGTTCTGGGGCGCGATCCGCACCCGCGAGCAGCTCGACACGTTCTTCCGCTACACGGACCCGGAGCTCGTCTTCTTCTTCTGCGACACGGCGCAGCACACGATCGCCGGCGTCGACCCGCTGCAGCTCTTCCGCGACCACTCCGACCGCTGCACCGGCTTCCACTTCAAGGACACGAGGAACGTCGACGAGCACGAGGCCTACCGCACGCCGCCGGACCCGGAGCTGATGGCGCCGCAGGTGACGCGCTGGTTCTACGAGATGGGTGAGGGCGGTCTCGTCGACTTCCCGGCGCTGATGAAGGAGATCGTGCGCTCCGGCTACGACGGCTGGCTGACCGTCGAGCACGACAAGGCCGAGCTCGGCGGCGGCAGCTACGCCGAGGCGACCGCCGTCGCCAAGTGGTACATCGACAACGTCCTCGCCGAGGCGGAAGCCGAGGCCCGGGCCGAGCTGGAGGCCGCCCGATGAGGGACACCCTGCGCTGGGCCTACGCCCTCAACCAGTGGAACGTGCGGCTCGACGTCTTCGTCCGGCACGAGGACCAGCAGCGCGCACTCAAGACGGTCGCCGCCTGCGGCTTCGACACCATCGAGCTCGCCTCGGGCACCGGCCGCTGGGACAACATCAGCCGGCCCGAGGTCATCCTGCTCAACCACGGCAGCCACGCCGGCTTCCTCGACTTCCTGCGCCGCGCGGAGGTGCAGGGCGTCTCCAGCGTGTTCTGGGACCCGCAGGCGCTGGCGGAGGAGGAAGAGGGCTACGCCTTCCGCTCCACGGCCAACCCGGCCGACGCGGACGCGATCGTCGAGTGGTCCAAGCCGTTCGTCGACTTCGTCGCCGGCGTCGGGGCCGACCAGCTCGTCGTCCGCCCGGTCGGCTCGGCGTGGATGACGCCGCCGCTGGACGCCGACGGGATCAAGCGCATCGCCGACGTGTGGAACCGGGTCGGCGAGCTGACCTCGGCCGCCGGCATCGGCCTCGCGCTGCACTACGACTGCCTGGGCGCGGTGCACACCGAGGACGAGCTGACCGGGCTCCTGGACGCGACCGATCCGGCGACCGTCGGGTTCGCGCTCGACACCGCCGAGCTCACCGTGGGCGGCATCGACCCGGTGGCCTTCTACCGGGAGCACGCCGACCGCGTCACCCACGTGCACCTGAAGGACACCCGCTACGCCGACACCGGCGAGGAGTACCGGATGCCCGGTGCCGAGTCGACGATGCTCAAGGGCGGGGCCGGACGGCGGATCGAGCGCTGGTTCTACGAGCTCGGCACGGAGGGCGGCCTGGTCGACGTGCCCGGCTTCGTGGCCGCCCTGCGCGAGCACGAGTACCCCGGCTGGGTGGTCGTCGAGAGCGACCACGGCGGCAATCCCGCGGAGCTCGCGATGCTCAACAGCTGGTACCTGCAGCGGGTGCTGGGGGTGGCCAAGCGATGACCGGGGTGACCGAGCGCGCGATCAAGTGGTCGTACATGGACCACTGGCGGAGCAACGGCCCGTCCGGGCCGGTCGACCAGTGGCACTCGCACAGGACGATGTCGGCGTTCCTGAAGCAGATCAAGGCCGTCGGGTTCGACGCGATCGACACGTTCGACTTCCGCATCTGGCAGATGTACGGCGACTACGGCGGCCCGGCGAAGTACCAGGAGATGGTCCAGGACCACGGGCTCGAGCGGATCGTGAACACGTTCCACGCCGCCGACTACGACGTCCGGAACTACGCGCCCCACCTGCCGGAGACGCACGAGAACGTCCTCGAGGACTTCCGGGTCACGATGGGCCGCTGGTCGGAGATCGAGCTCGACAACATCATCGTGATGCCGGCGACGCTCTACTACGACATGGAGCCGGTCACCGAGGACAAGCTCAAGTACTCGGCGGAGTGCTGGAACAAGGTCGGGGAGATCACCGCCGGGTTCGGGGTGCGGCTCACCTGCCACCACGAGTTCTTCTGCGGCATCCAGAGCGAGCCGGACATCGACACCTTCTACTCGTACACCGACCCGCAGTACGTCTCGCTGTTCGTCGACACCGCGCAGCACTGCATCGCCGGCGTCGACCCGGTGGCGCTGTACGACCGGCACGCGCACCGGGTCAGCGGCTTCCACTTCAAGGACACCCGCAACGTGGCCACCGGCGACGACCACCGGCACCGCCCCGACTCGGAGATCATGGCGCCGACCACGGGCAAGTGGTTCTACGAGATGGGCACCGACCAGGGCCTCGTCGACTTCGCCGCGATGATGACCGCCGTCCGCGACAACGGGTACCGCGGCTGGATCTCCGTCGAGCACGACAAGGCCAACAAGGAGGGCGGCGACTACTCCGAGAGCACCGCGATCTCCCGCTGGTACGCGAAGAACGTCCTCGAGGAGATCTACCGATGATCCGTTGGGCGTACGCCATCAACCAGTGGAAGCCGCAGTTCGACGACTTCGTCCGCCGCGAGCAGCACGAGCGGGCACTGAAGACGATCTCGATCGCGGGCTTCGAGGGCGTGGAGCTGACCTACGGCACCGGGCGGTGGGAGCCGCTGGGCAACCCGCAGCAGCTCGCCGCCAACTTCGGCTCGGTCGCCGGCTTCCGGGAGTTCCTGCGCAGCTGCGCGCTCGACGCCGTCTCCAGCTGGTACTGGGACCCGGCCGAGCGCTCGATGGAGCACCTCACCGGCCCGCTCTCCCCGCTCGCGGAGGCCGACGTACCCGCGATGGTGGCTCGCGCCGGCGAGCTCGCCGGGGCGCTCGCCGAGCTCGGCGGATCCGTGCTGCTCGTGCGCCCGGTGGGCGGCGCCGGGGACGTCGAGCCGCTGGACGACGACGCGATCGGACGGCTCGCGGCGTGCTGGGACGCCGTCGGCCGGGCGACGGCCGGGCTCGGCATCCGGACGGCGCTGCACGTGGACTTCCTGTCCGCGCTGCGCCGCGACCACGTGCCCCGGCTGCTCGACCGCACGGACCCGGCGCTGGTCGGGCTCGCCGTCGACACCGGTGAGCTGACCGCCGGCGGCATCGACCCGGTGTCGGTGATCGAGCGGTACGGCGACCGCCTCTGGCACGTGCAGCTCAAGGACGCCCTCGCCGTCGACGACGCCGAGGAGTACCTGCAGCCGCACGCGCACTGGACGGTGCGGGTGCGCGGGGGAGCGCGGGAGGTCCCGCGCTGGTTCGCCGAGCCGGGCGCCGACGGGGGACTGGTCGACTTCCCCGCGGTCGTCCGCGCGCTGCTCGACGCCGACTACGAGGGCTGGGTCGCCGTCGAGAGCGACCAGAGCCCGCACCCTGCCGCCAGCGCGCTGCTGGCCGGCTACCTCGTGCAGCGCGAGCTGCGACCCCTCGTCGAGACGCAGAAGGAGACGGCCCGTGCCTGACATCGGCCAGCGGGTGCTCAAGGAGGACGACAAGCTCAAGGCGCTGATCGTCACCGGGCACACCGACATCCACCACGACTGGCGGACCATCTCGCCGATGCTCCGCGACCTGCTCAAGGAGACCGGACTGTTCGACGTCCGGATCACCGAGGAGTTCCGCGGCGCCAGCGCCGAGACGCTCGAGCCCTACGACCTCGTCGTCCTCAACTACTTCGGCCGCTTCGAGCCGTGGAGCCGGGCGCCGGAGAAGCGCTGGGGGACCGGCGCCGAGCAGGCGCTGTACGACTTCGTCGCCGCGGGCAAGGGCGTCGTCGTCTACCACGCCTCGCTGCAGATGGGCGCCGGCTGGGAGGACGACTTCGAGGCGATGGCCGGCGGCGTCATGCGCGAGCACTGCAGCCGCCGGGCCCCGATCGACGACTTCCGGCTGCACGTGGTCGCCGACCACCCGATCACCGCCGGCATGCCGGAGTTCATGCCGCACTACGACGACGACCTGTACGTGAACCTGCAGTGGGCCCCCGACGCGGACGTCGAGGTGCTGGTGACCGGCTGGGACAACCCGCTCCGCTACACGCAGGTGCCCTCGCAGTGGAACGCGCTGCCCGGGATGGGGGAGGAGCACGCCCTCGTCTGGACCAACCGCTACGGCGACGGCCGGGTGTTCGCCAGCGGCATCGGGCACGGCCCGGACGCGGTCTCGCACCCCTCGTTCCGCGGCCTGTTCGCCCGGGGCTGCGAGTGGGCGGCCACCGGCAAGGTCACGCTCGAGCTGCCCGAGGCGTTCGGCGAACCGGTGCCCGGCGGCGACTGGTGGCCCACGACCCTCGAGCCGATGGTCCGCGAGATGTTCGAGGCGCGGAAGGCGGGCAACTGATGGCCACCGGCGACACCGTCCTCACCGACGACAGTCTGATCCGCCGCCCCGAGGGGCTCGGCATCGCGCTGACCGTGCCCTGGTACCGCAGCCTCTGGCTGTCCAGCGTCACCGACATCGCCGTCTCGGTAGAGGGCCGGGAGATCCCGAAGGACGAGCTCAGGGTCGAGCTGGGGGAGCGGTCCTTCGGGGTCGAGGAGCTCCAGGAGCAGTGGGACGTCCTGTGGTTCATCCAGGACCGGCTGGTCGTCGTCGTGCCGCTCGACGAGCCGCCGGCCGAGGGGCAGCAGGTCGACGTCGAGGTGACCGTCGACCTGCGGCTGCCCTACATGCAGATCGCGCCGACGACGTACGTGACCAACCACGCGAGCAACCGCCGGTCGCTCGCGGTCCGGTGAGGAGCCCCCGATGACCACGACCGCTCCGGCCCGCGAGGCGCAGCCCGCCGTCGAGGGCAGCGGCATCACGCTCGGGCTGACGCTCTACTCGCTGACCAGCGAGTGGGCCGCCGGCCGGTACGACCTGCCCGGCCTGCTCGGCGTCGTCGACAAGGCGGGGATCGGCCCGGGCATCGAGATCGTCGCGTCGCAGACGATCCGCACCTATCCGGAGGTGACGCCCGAGTTCGTGCGCGACTGGCGGGACGCGTTCGACCGGCACGGCTTCGTGCCGAGCTCGTTCGGCTGCAACCTCGACATGGGCCGCCGCCGCGACCGGGACATGACCCCGGACGAGGAGTTCGAGTTCACCGTCACCCAGTTCCGCAGCGCGCACGCGCTCGGCTTCCCGCTGGTGCGCATCCAGAGCGCCGAGCCCTCGCTGATCCGGCGGCTGCTGCCGGTGGCCGAGGAGCTCGACCTGACGATGGGCTGGGAGCTGCACGCCCCGCTCGGGCCGAACTCGCCCCGGGTGATGGAGATCCGCGAGACGTACGAGCAGATCGGCTCGGAGCGGCTGGGTTTCGTCGCCGACTTCAGCTCGACCATGCACGCGATGTCGCCGACCATCCTGCGCAAGCTCGTGAGGATGGGGCTCGGCCAGGAGGAGCTCGACCGGTTGCAGCAGATCTGGGCGACCGACGCCGACATCAACGCCCGGCACGGCGAGTTCGTCGAGTACCTGCACTCGCGCGGCATCGCCCCCGAGTCGCTGGGCTCGTTCGCGCGGCTGGCCTTCAACATGCACGGCCACGTCGACCCGGCCGAGTGGGCCGACATCATGCCGCAGATCAAGCACGTGCACGCCAAGTTCTACGACATCGACGAGCACGGCGACGAGCCGGCGATCGACTACCCGGCGATCGTCCGGGAGTTCGTCCACGGCGGTTACTCCGGCTTCTTCTCCAGCGAGTGGGAGGGCCACGCCTTCGCCGACCTCGACGAGGCCGACCCGGTCGACCTCGTCCGCAAGCAGCACGACCTCATCCGCCGGTCGATCACGGCCGCCCTCAGCCAGAAGGACTGAACGTGTACCAGCTCTCCGCCAACATCGAACTGCTCTTCACGGAAGCCGGCGAGGACGCCGGCGACCGGGTCCGCGCCGCGGCCGCCGCCGGCTTCGACGCCGTCGAGATGTGGTTCTCCACCGACAAGGACCTCGACTCGCTGAGCAAGGCGCTCGCCGACACCGGTGTCCAGCTGACCTCGCTGCTCGCCGGCCCCCGGATGGGCTTCACCTTCCCGGGGACGGATCTGGCCCCGGCCCACGAGGGGCTGGACACCGCCGTCGAGCACGCGAGGCTCCTCGGCTGCCCGCGGGTCGTGCTCGCCTCGGGCGTGGGCTTCCCGGGCATGAACCGGACCCGGAACCACCAGGTGATCATCGACATGTACGGGGAGGCGGTGGAGCGGCACCGCGACTCGGGGGTCGACTTCGTCCTCGAGCCGGTCAACTCCCGGGTGGACCATCCCGGTGCGCTCACCGACCGCACCGAGGACGCCGTCCACGTCGCCCGCGCCATCGGCTCGGAGCGGTTCGGCATCCTCTACGACCTCTACCACTCGATCGCCCAGGGCGAGGACCCGGCGACCGAGCTGGCCGACGCGGCGGGATTCGTCAAGTACGTGCAGCTCGCCGACGTGCCGGGCCGCGGCGAGCCGGGCAGCGGGTCGGTCGACTGGCCGGCCCAGCTCGCCGTGCTGCGGGCATCGGGCTACGACGGACCGATCGGGCTGGAGTACTTCCCGACCGTGGAGACGACGGAGTCCGTCGAGTACATCCGGTCGGTCGCGGCGGACGCGTGACGCCCGGCAAGATCGACGTCCTGCTGGCGACCGGCAGGGTCACCGTCGAGCACGACAACGAGTTCCGGTCCTTCCGGCACCGCACCTCGATGCTGACGACGCTGCTCGAGTCGACCGGCCGCTTCCGGGTGCGGGTGCTCGAGGAGTTCCGGGGCGTCGGTGACGAGCTGCTCGACCGGTTCGACGTCGTCCTGGTCGTGTACGAGGGGCGCGACGACTACCACTCGGTCGCCGAGGGCTTCGGGACGACGACCGAGCAGGCGCTGCTGCGGTTCGTGCGGGAGGAGGGCCGGGGGATCGTCTGGTTCCACGGCTCGTCGGTGCAGGAGCCGGACTGGGGGTGGCCCGAGGAGTTCGACCGGATGCGGGGGGCCACGCTCAGCAGGACCACGGGGCTGCGCCCCCGCCCCCAGACGGAGGTGACGGTCCGGTTTCCCGAGCCGCGGCACCCCATCACCGAGGGGCTGCCCGCGGAGTGGGCGGTGGTGAACGACGACGTGCTCACCGGCGCCCGGATGGACCCGTCGGCGACGGTCCTGCTCACCGTGTTCGACGACGTCGAGACCTACCGGCGGGCCGGCTGGCCGAACGCGCACACACCGGTGGACATCCCGCCCGGCGGGATCGAGGACCTGCCCGGCATGGACACCGACCAGCCGCTGGCGTGGGCCCACGAGTGGGGCGCGGGGCGCAGCCTGAGCATCGTCCTGGGCCACGACTGGGACACCTTCCGCAAGGTCCCGTTCATGACCCTGCTCGTACGCGGCGTCGAGTGGGCGGGCACCGGGGAGGTCACACTGGGGCCGCCCGAGCGCACCGGCACGGCGCGGTGGCGGGTGTGGCCGTACTACGACGGTGACCCGTCGCGGTTCGACCGGGGCGCACCGGCGGCCGCGCACCCACAGAGAGCTCCCTGAGGGCCCGGACGCGACGAGGGAGGCCGGGCGCCCGTCCGGGGCGCACACTGCGGTCGAGGAGGTGGTCGTCGTGACCGAGCCGGGACCCCGCGTCGGGCGGTACGCCGCCGACGTCGACTTCACCACCCTGCCGGAGCCGGTCCCCCTCGAGCGGACGGTCGCCGAGCACCCGGACGCCGGCGTCGCACCCCCCGCCGGCGGCGGGGACGGTGCCGTCGGCGGCGACGACGGCGGGGACTGACCCCGCTCGGACGCCGCCCGCCGGCGTGGGGTCACAGCCCCCAGAAGGAGCCGGCCAGTCCCACGCTCCGCAGGTACTCGGCCGAGGTCGCCGGGTCCCGGCGCCGGTAGCCGCGGTCGAGGCGCCCGTCGTACCAGTGCGCGGCCAGCCGCCACAGCGTGGCGAGGTCCATCGTGTAGCCGCGGGGTTCCCCGGTCCGCGCCAGCCAGGTGTCGACGCAGCCCGGTGAGCAGAAGAGCCGCTGGTTGGAGCAGGTGTGGACCACGTCGTCCCAGATGCGGGCGGCCGGGACGAGGAAGTGGGCCACCTGGTCCCCGTCCGGGGGCGCGTCCCGGCCGACGTCCCAGGCGTGCGCCCGCGAGCAGCCCGGACAGCGGGTGGACACGAGGACCGGCGCCTGGTCGGGCAGCAGGTGCGGCAGCGCGAAGGAGTCCCATGCGCAGCCGCCCCACCACAGGGTGCGGTTCCCCATCACGGCGAACCCGAGCGGGACGGCCGCGAAGGGATGGGCCATGACCACCCGGTCCCGGTCGTCGAGGACGAGGTGCCGGGCCGCGGCCAGCCGCTGGAGGCCGGCCCGCACGTCCTCCGGCGCGACGTCCAGCTCCTCCGCCAGCCGGTCGGGACCGGGTGCCGCGCCGGTGTCGGCGAACGAGCGGTACACCAGCAGCCTCAGGTCCTCGTCGTCCACGGCGCCAGTCTGGCCGCCCGCCCGGCCGTCGCGGGTCTCCGGCCGCTCGCCTCCGCGGCCGGGGGAGCGGCGAGCCGGTGTCCCTGGCCGCCGCGGCTGACTAGCATCCCCCACTGTCGCGGTCCAGGGACGGGACCCGGTCGGCCACGTCGATCCCGTGCGGAGCGCCCTCGAGCAGTCGGTGGCGTGCGTGTTGAGGGAGGCCCGCATGCCCCAGCCCGCCCGCACGCGCCGCGTCGGCGTCGTCCTGCCGGTACCCCCGTGACCGCCGGGACGCCGCGCCGGGTCGCCGGCCTCGTCGCCGTCGTGGTCCTCGCGGTCACGGCGGTGCTCGCGGTGCTGGCCGGCCAGGTCAACGCCCGCGCCGAGCAGGACCTGCTCGAGCGGGAGGTCGCGCAGGCCGGCACGGTGCTGACCACCCAGGTCGCGGTCCTGACCACCCGGCTGGCCGACGCCGGGCAGGTCGCCACCGCCACCGGCGGCGATCCCGGCGCGTTCGAGCGGTTCGCCGCCGCCCGCGTCTCCGGCGCGGACGTGGTGTCACTGTCGCTGTGGCGCGCCCCCGGCGGCGGAGGGGCCGAGCGGCTGGCGGTGCAGGGAGCCGAGCCGGCCGGTCCCGGCGGGGACGGGTTCGCCGCGTTCCTCGCCGGCGCCCCCGCCGACGGGACGCTGGCGGTGCGGGGCATCCTGCCCGGTGACCCGGACCGGCTCGGGTACGCGCTGCGCCCCTCCGGGGACACCGCCGGCCTGGTGGTCTACGCCGAGTCGGTCCTGCCACCGGACCGGCGCGTCGAGGTGCCGCCCGACGAGGCGTTCGGCGGCCTGGACTTCGCCGTCCACCTCGGTCGCGACGCGGCCCCCGACCAGCTGCTGTACTCCACCGGGCCGGTGCCGATCCGCGGCGAGACCGCCCGGAGCACGGTGGCGTTCGGGGACACCGCGATCACCGTCGTCGGCGCTTCCCCGGGGAGCCTGACCGGCGCGCTCTCCTCCGCGCTGCCGTGGATCGTGACCGGCGTCGGCGTCGCGCTCGCCGCCGCGGCGGCCCGGACCGCCGCGGTGGTCCTGCGGCGCCGCGGCGAGGCGGAGCGGCTGGCGGCCGAGAACGAGCGGCTCTACCGGCAGCAGCGCGGCATCGCGAGCACCCTGCAGCACGCGCTGCTGCCCGAGGTCCCGGTCCTGGAGGGGCTCGAGGTCGCCGCCCGCTACGAGGCCCGCGGTGACGAGCTCGAGGTCGGCGGGGACTGGTACGACGTCGTCGCCCGCGGGCCCGGCTGCTGCGTGTTCGTCGTCGGCGACATCTCCGGCAGCGGGCTGCCGGCGGCCACCACGATGGCCGAGCTGCGGTTCGCGGTCCGCGCCTACCTGGCCCAGGGCGACGACGTCACCGTGGTGCTGGCCAGGCTGCGGCGGCTGCTCGACGTCAGCACCGACCACCGCTTCGCCACCCTGCTCCTCGGCGAGCTCGACACCGCCACCGGCCGGCTGCGACTGGCCTGCGCCGGGCACTTCCCGCCCGTGCTGGTGACCGGGGGCGGGGCCTGCTCCCTGGCGGTGCCCGTCACCCCGCCGGTCGGTGTGGACGCGCCGGCGCCGGCCCCGGTCACCGAGGTCCGGGTGCCGGCCACCGGCACGCTGCTCGCCTTCACCGACGGGCTCGTCGAGCGCCGCGGCGAGGTCATCGACACCGGCCTGGACCGGCTGCGGGCCGCCGCCGCGGGCCTCGACGGGCAGCCGCTGCCGGAGGCGCTCGACGACCTGATGCGGACGCTCAGCGCCGACGGCGGAGGGGACGACACCGTGCTGCTGGGCATGCGCTGGAGCAGGTGACCGGCGGGCGGAGCGGCGTCCCCTCCGCCCGCCGGTGCCGTCCCGGGATCCGGAGCGGCCCTGACCGTGCCGGCCTCAGACGGTCTCGGGTACCCGGAGGTGGGCCAGGACGAGGTCCATCTCGGCGACGTCGAGGATGTCGATGCCCATGATCGCGACGCCCTCCTCGCGCAGCATGCGGGCCTGTTCCCGTGACTCCTCGAGGTGGGCGCGGCCGTCGAAGACCACGGTGCCGACGGCGTGACCGGTCTCCCGGTCGATCATCATGCTGAGGCTGCAGAAGCCGGGCGTCTCCTGGATCCGCGGCATCAGGCTGGTGCGGTACATGTCCAGCAGCTGGTCGGCCCTGGCCGGGTCGCCGTGGCTCCAGGTGATCCGGGCGCACGCGCCGTCCCCGGCGGTGTGCGCGCGGTGGAGGACGGCGATCTCCCACTCGCGCACCTCGAGGTCCTCACCCGCGCCGAAGCGGTCCACCAGGTGCCGGCGCATCGGGGCGACGCGCTCGGCGCTGGCGTCCATCGCCTGCCGGTCCTCCCAGGCCGACGTCGCGATGCACCGGCCGGTCTCGCGGTCGCACAGCATCGACAGGCCGACGCAGCCGTCCATGTCCTGCACGGCCGGCCAGACCTCGTCGCGCATGTAGGCGATGGCGTCGTCGAGCGATCCGGGGTTGCCGCGGATGGTGGTGGATCGGGCGTACATGCCGCCCTCCTCTCGGACGGCGGCGACGCCCCTGCGGCATCGCCGCGCGCCCGAGCCTCCTCCTCGGCGGCCCTCCGGACAACGGTCCTCAGGCCGACGGCGGAGGGCTGCGGCGTGGCGGGTGGGGGAGGAGGAAGGCGGCCAGCCACCCGACGACGGCGAACCCGCCGACCACCACGATCGCGGTGAGGAACGGGGGGTTGCCCGTGGAGGACGCCCCCACGAGCACCGACCCGGCGATCGCGACGCCGAGCGAGGACCCGAGGTTGGAGACGCTGCGCGAGACCCCGGAGATGTCGCCCTGCACCGACTCGGGCCACGCCGACTGCACCACGTTGACCGACGCGGTCAGCATCGCCCCGACCCCGAAGCCCATGAGGAACAGCCCGGGCCAGAAGGTCCAGACCGCGGAGTCCTGGCGGACCAGCGCCAGCAGCAGCGCCAGGCCGACGACGGTGAGCGTGAAGCCGGCCCGGATCAGCAGTCGCTGCGGGTGCCGGCTGGCCATCCGCTGCGCGGCGCCGGCGGACAGCAGGATGCCGATCGTGGCCGGCAGCAGCATCAGTCCGGTCTGGACGGCCGAGTAGCCCCGCTCCTGCTGCAGGAACACCGAGATGACGAAGAACGCCCCCTGCATGACCAGCCACTGCACGGTCTGGGTGGTCAGCCCGAGGTTGGAGGTGCGGTTGCGGAACAGCGAGGGCGAGACCAGCGGCGTCCGGCCGTGCCGCTCGCGGGTCTGCGCGTAGAGGAAGAAGACGGCCAGGAACAGGCCGCCGAGGGCGACCAGGATCCACACCCGGGACGAGGTCCAGCCCTGGGTGCCGGTCTGCAGGATCCCGAAGACGACGAAGAACAGACCGGCGGCGGACAGCACGGCGCCGAGCAGGTCGAACCGCGGGCGCTGCGCCGGCAGCGGCGGGTCGTCGATCCGGCGGGCGAGCAGCACGATCGCGCCCACGACCGCGGCCTGCAGGACGAACGACGCCCGCCAGCTCACGTAGCTGGTGATCAGGCCGCCGATCAGCGGCCCGGCGGCCGCGCCCAGCCCCGCGGCGCCGCTGACCACGCCGAACCACTTGGCGCGCGTCTTCACGTCGTCGAACACGACGGTGATGAGGATGTAGATCGGCGGGATGAGCAGCGCCGACCCGATCCCCTCCAGCAGGGAGTAGCCGACGGTCAGCACGGCCAGCCCCGGCGCGAGGGCGGCCAGCAGGGCGCCGGCGCCGTACACCAGCAGGCCGAGGACGAAGCAGCGCTTGCGGCCCCAGATGTCGGTGAGCTTGCTGCCGGGGATCATCAGCGCCGCCATCGTCAGCGTGAACAGCGTGATGGTGGTCTGGATCCCCGCGACGTCGGTGTCGAGGTCGTCGGCGATCGTGCTGATCGCCACGTTCATGTTCGACGCGGCGTAGCTGGCGATGAACTGCGCGAGGGCGAGCGGCAGGACGATCACGCCTGCCGTCGCCGTGGCCGCGCCGGCGCGGGCGCCGGTCCTGGTCATCCGTGTCCTCCGATCCCGGATCGGCGCCCGCGGTGCGGGGTCAGGACGTGCGCTGCTCGGGGATGGCCTCGGCCAGGGCCTCCGCGCCCGCGATGGCGCGCAGGATGTTGCCGGCCGCGGCGGTGATCCGCGGGGTGCCCACCAGTGGGGCGATGGCGACCAGGACCGCCTGGGCCTGTTCGACCGTCACGTCGGTGTCCGCGGCCATGCCGAGGGTGACCGCGTAGGAGGCGGGCGGGGCGTCCATGGCCACGAGCACGGCCAGGCGGACGAGCAGGTAGGTGTCGGCGTCCAGCCCGGAGCGATCGAGCGCGTCCAGGTTCATGGCGAGGACGGTCTCGAGCACCGGGGCATCGCCGCGGGCGAGGCCGTCGAGGGTGGCGTCGGGGGTGGTCTGGGTCATGGCTCCTCCTGGAGGTGGGGACCGGCGGCGTCCAGCGTCGGCAGACCGGGGCTGCCGGGCCTCCTCCCGTCCGGACGATGTGGCCGGCAGGGCGCGCGGCGGGGCGGGGCCCGCTCAGACGTCTCGCTGCACGGGCACCCGGCCCGCGGCGGCGGCCTCGGCCAGCTGCCGGTGGTCGCCCTCGGTGACGTCGGCGCACGCCTCCGCGTAGTCGGCGAGCGCGTGCTCGAACGCCGGCGAGGAGCCCAGGTAGCCGGCGATGGCGATGCGGTCGCCGGTCCGGGCGTGCGCCCGGGCCAGGCACCAGGCGCAGACCGCGCCGAGGATCTGCAGCCCCTCAGGGCGCAGGTCGCCGAGCTCGACCGACCCCTTCCAGTCCCGCAGCTGCCGGAGGTAGAAGTCCCGCTCCACGCCGTCGACGCCGGCGGTGCGCTCCCAGCCGAGGAAGACGTCGCTGGCCTGTTGCATCAGGTGCTGGCCGGCCACCACCCGCTCGCCCTGGTGGGTGTACCGGCTGGGCCCGACGAACTCGGCGTGCACCGACGGGCCGGCCTCCTTGACCTGGAGCAGCAGCGGGTCGTCGTCGTCGCGCCCGACGAGCAGGACCACCCAGCAGCGGGTGCCCACGCTGCCCACCCCGACGACCTTGCGGGCCATGTCGACGAACGTGTACCGCTCCAGCAGGGTGCGGCGGTCGACCTGCAGCGTGCTCCGGTACAGCCGGATCAGGCCGTGGAAGGCGCGGGCCGGGTCCGGGCCGTCCGCCCCGGGCAGGAGGTCGCGCAGCGGCACCAGCAGCGGGGGCTCGGCCTTGATCCGCAGCCGGCCGTCGACCAGCTCGGTGAGCTTGCCGAAGGCCTGGAGGCTGTCGCGGGTCCGCGCCCGCTCGAGCGCGCGGGTCAGCCGCTTGCGCGCGCCCGGCCCGAGCTGCGGGATCAGGTCGCGCTGCAACGCCTCGGCGTCGAGGCCGGCGTACCAGACCTCGATGTCCCGCTGCGCCGCGAACTCCGCCATCGCCGTCCGGTACCGCGCGCCGGCGGCGACGGTGACCGCCCGCCGCTGCTTGCGCGACAGGCCGTTCTCCCGGCCGGCGAGCTCCAGGCTGGCGACCAGCCGCTGGACGTCGTGCTCGAACGGGCCCGGCAGGGTCTCGTCGAAGTCGTTGGTGTCGAACACCAGCCGGCGCTCCGGTGAGCCGTACAGGCCGAAGTTGGCCGCGTGCGCGTCGCCGCACATCTGCACGGTCAGGCCCGACCGCGACGTCCCGGCCTGGTCGGCGGCCATGACCCGGGCGGCGCCGCGGTAGTAGGCGAACGGGGACTGCAGCATCCGCCCGTAGCGGATCGGCACCAGCTCGGGCACCCGGTCGGCGGCCTGCTCCACGAGCAGGGTGAGGGGGTCGCGGGTGCGCGTGGCCCGGGGGGACTCGGCGAGCGCGGCCAGGGGTGCGCCGGCGCGCAGCGCCTTGCCCGCGGCCTTCCGCTCCTGCGGGGTGGGCCGGGCGGGCGGGGCCGCGGCCCGCGCCGCGCCGTCGTCGAGGGCGACCGCGGTCCCGTCCAGCACGGCGCTGCCACCTCCCCGGCGGGCGTGGCGGGTGGGGGTCGTGGACCCGGCTGCTCGGCGTCCGGCTGCACCTGTCCTCATGGCGCGACCGTGCCGGGCGGGTGCGCCGGCGGCCTCACCCGGCGGGGATGAGGTCGCCGGGCGCCGGGAGCGGGACCCTCGGCGCCGCGGCGCGCGGCGTGCGCGGAGGAACGGAGGAGCCCGTGTCGGACGTGAAGATCGAGCAGGAACGGACGCTGAGCCGTCCGGAGATCGCCCGCTTCCTGGCGGCGCTGGCGGAGGGGCTGGGGTCCGACGACGGCGAGGTCACCGTCGAGCTGGGCGACACCACCCTGGAGCTGACGGTGGCCGACCGGCTCCGCTGCGAGCTCGAGGTGGAGGTGGACGGCGACGAGATCGAGCTGGAGATCGAGCTGAAGTGGGCCGTCCCCGGCCGGGCGACCACCGCACCGCACCAGGAGGGGTCCGACGAGGCGCGGTCGGAGGAGGACCGCGCACCGGCGGCCGAGGGGTCGGCCGCGGCGGGCACGCCCGGTCCGCGGAAGGCACCGGAGAGCCGGGCGCGGCAGGAGAAGCGCCGCCCGTCCCCGGCCTGACCTGGCCGGCCTGACCCCGCGGCGCCGGACCGGCCACTCACCCGTCGTCGTCGACGCGGGTCTCGGTGGCCCGGTAACCGCCGCCGGGCCACTCCCAGCGGCCGTCGACGGTGCCGGCGGCGCGGTCGATCGTGCCGTGGAAGCGGGCGGGGGAGTCCTTGGCCCCGTGCCAGACGGTGAGGTCGTCGCCCTCGATCTGCCAGGAGTACTCGAGTGCGAAGGAGCAGTACGGGCCGGGCCCCTCGTTGCTGAAGAACATCGACCGCAGCGTCTGCTGCGCGTGGTCGTAGCCGATGTACTCGGCGCCCTCGTGCTCGTCCCCGTCGATCCGCATCTGCTGCACGAGGAAGTGGCCGCCCTCGAGCCAGCGTCGCGTCACCGTGCCGGTGAACGCGCCGCTGCCGTCGAGGTCGCTGCCCTCCAGCCGCCACGTGCCCACGAGCACGTCGAGGTCGCGCAGCCGCGGGTGGGGCTCGGGGGCCCGGGGCCCGCCGGCTTGGTCGGTGCGGTCGGTCTCGGCCATGGCGGCGGTCCTCTCGGGAGGGACGGAACGGGGTCCTCGAGTACTCAGACCGCCGCGCCGGGCCGGAGTCATCGCCGCGTCGTCGTCCCGGACGAGCTGGCGCGGCTGCCGGCGTCGGCGCCGCCGCCCCGCGGCCACGAGTCGACCCTGGGGGAGCAGTGAGCACGAGCGCCGGCCCTGGTCGACGGCCATCGTTCGGATCGCACCTGCGGCGACTGCGGGAGGCCGCCGGGCTGAGCCAGGAGGAGCTCGCCGAGCAGGTGGGCCTGGCCCGGGACGCCGTCGTCGCCCTGGAGCGCGGGGAGCTGCGCCGGCCCTCCCCCCACACGGTGCGCGCGCTGGCCGATGCGCTGGACCTGTCCGGACCGGAGCGGGCCGCGCTGCTCGCGGCGGTGCCCGGGCAGGTCGGGGAGCCCGGTCCGCCCCGGTCCGGCCGGGACCACGACCGGACCGGGCGGCGGCCGGTCGCCCGCCTGGCCCGGGGCGCCGACACCGTCCTGGTCACCGTCCGGGAGCTGCGCCTGCTCCTGGGACTGCTCCTCGTCCTGTTCGTCACCTCGGAGACCTGGCGCTACGCCGGCCGCCTCGCCGCGCCCCGGCTCGCCGTCCTCCTGGCCGTCGTCCTCGGGGGTGCGCTGCTCGTCGCGGTCCTCGGGACCCGGCGCGCCCTCCCGGACGGGCTGGACGCGCGGACCCGCAGGAAGGCGACCGCCCGGGTCGCCTCCGAGGTCGTCGGCTTCGGTGCCGCGCTCTTCGCCGGGGTGGTCGTCCTGGGGGTGCTCACCCTGGACGAGCGGGTGGTGGCCGAGTGGACGGGCGCGCCGGCCGAGGTGGTGGGCGTCCCTCGGCGGCTCCGCGCTCGTCCTCACCCGCGCGCTGGTCCAGGTCGCGGCGTTCCTGGCCGCGCTGGGCGCCCTCGCCTTCGCCGTCGAGGTCGTCGTCGACCCCGCCACCCGCTCTCCGCTCGTGCGCGACCTGGTCGACCCCGGCCCCGGCTGAGCACGCCCTCCGTCCCCGGCGCCGGTGCCGTCCTGGCGCGGCGGTGTCCGCCGCTCAGTGGGCGACGGCGACCGCCGGGGAGTCGCCCAGCTCGGTCAGCCGCCACGGCCGGACGACGACGCCGAGCACCCCGATGGCCAGGGTCAGCCCGGCCACCATGGTGAGCGCCATCGCCGTGGCGTCGTTGCCGAGCAGGCCGACGAGCGGGGAGACCGCGGCGCCGATGCCGAACTGGACCGCGCCCAGCAGGGCGGCCGCGGAGCCCGCGGTCTCGCCGTGCGCGGCCAGCGCGAGCGCCGGGGCGTTGGGCAGCGCCAGCCCGATGGCGGCGAGCACTGCCCACAGCGGGACGACCACGCCGGCGAGCCCGCCGGTCCCGGTGACCGCCAGCGCCAGCAGCACCAGCGCGGCGAGCGCACCGGCCGACATCGCGGCGGACAGGAGCTGCGCCGGCGACCACCGGCGCAGCAGGACCGGGTTGAGCTGCGTCGCGCCGATCAGCCAGAAGGCGCCCGCGCCGAACAGCATCCCGAACTGCTGCTCGTCGAGGCCGAACTGCCGCTGGTAGACGAAGGAGGACCCGGAGACGTAGCTGAACAGGCCGGCCATGGTCAGCCCGGCCACCACCACCAGCCCCACGTAGACCCGGTCCCGGAGCAGCCCCCGGTAGGTGCGCAGGACCCCGGCGACGCCGCCGGTCACGCGGCGGTCCGACGGCAGGGTCTCCGGGACGACGAGCGCGCCGACGACGAGCAGGAGCAGCCCGTAACCCGCGAGGACGACGAACACCCCGCGCCACGAGGTGATCCGCAGCAGCTCGCCGCCGATCGTCGGGGCGAGCACCGGGGCGGCGCCCATGACGAGGAACAGCCGCGACAGCATGGCGGCGGCCGCCCGGCCCTCGAACAGGTCCCGCACGATCGCCATGGCGACCACCCCACCCGCGGCGCTGCTCACGCCCTGCAGGACCCGCAGCACCCCGAGCACCTCGACGGTCGGCGCGACCAGGACCAGCAGCGAGGCCACCACGTGCAGCGCGGTCCCCGCCAGCATCGGCCGGCGCCGGCCCAGCGCGTCGGCGAGCGGCCCGATCACCAGCTGCCCGATCGCCAGCCCGGCCAGCGTGCCGGTCAGGGTCAGCTGCACCATCGGCGAGCTGGTGCGCAGGTCGGTGGCGATGGCCGGCAGCGCCGGCAGGTACATGTCGATGGTGAACGCGCCGACGGCGACGAAGGCGCCGAGGACGAGCACCAGCACCGCGCGGTGCGGCGTCTGGACCTCCGCGGGCACGGTGGTACTGCGGTCGTGGGTGACGGTCACGGACTTCCCCCTGGGCGCGCGGCAGCGCCCCGTCTGGACTGTGGTTGCAGACGACAAGCGTTACCGCCCACCGGCCATTCCACTCGCGAAGGCGCGGAGTCGTGTTGCCGTCGCAGATCACACCGTCGGGCCCCGGGGGAGGACCATCCCGGTGACACGACCCGATCGATGACGGGAGGCACCGTGCAGGCGGTGGTCGTCGAACGCACCGGTGGGCCCGAGGTGCTGCAGGCCCGCGACCTCCCCGACCCCGAGCCGGGGGAGGGGCAGGTCCTCGTCGACGTCGAGGCCGTGGGCGTGAACTTCCGCGACGTCTACGAGCGGGAGGGGCGCCCGCCCTACGGGGGCCGCCTGCCGGCGGTCGTGGGCGCGGAGGGGGCCGGCACCGTGGCCGGCACCGGCGAGCGGGTGGCCTGGCTCGACGTCCCGGGCAGCTACGCGACCCGCGTGGCCGCGCCCCGGGACAGGCTGGTCCCGGTACCCGACGGCGTGCCCGCCGAGCTGGCCGCCGCCGTGGTGCTGCAGGGCTGCACCGCCCAGTACCTGGCCGCCGACTCGTACCCGGTGTCCGAGGGCGACTGGGCGGTCGTGCACAGCGCGGCCGGCGGCGTCGGGCTGCTGCTCACGCAGCTGGTGCGCGCCCGGGGCGGGCACGTGCTGGCCACGGTGTCGACCGAGGACAAGGCCGAGCTGGCGCGGGCGGCCGGGGCCGACGACGTCGTCGTGGGCTACGCGGGGTTCCCCGAGCGGGTGCGCGAGCTCTCCGGCGGCGAGGGCGCGGCGGTGGTCTACGACGGCGTCGGGAGGGCGACGTTCGCCGCGGGGCTGACCGCGCTGCGGCCCACCGGCCGGATGGTCCTCTTCGGCGCCGCGAGCGGGCAGCCCGAGCCGCTGCCGCTGCAGCAGCTGGCGGCGCACGGCTCGCTGTACGTCCAGCGGCCGACGCTGGGGACCTACACCCGCACCCCGCAGCTGCTCCGTGAGCGGGTCGGCGCCGTCCTGGACCTGGTCGCCTCCGGCCGGCTCGACGTGCGCATCGGCGGCCGCTACCCGCTGCGCGAGGCCCGGCGCGCGCACGAGGACCTGGAGGCGCGGCGGACCACGGGCAAGCTCCTGCTGCTGCCGTAGCGGCTCAGACCAGTTCCCGGCGCGCCAGCCGGCGCCGCCGCCAGGCCGCCGGCGGCTCGCCGACCTCGCGGGTGAAGGCGGCGTAGAAGCTGCTCGTGGAGCCGAAGCCGGCTCGCCGCGCGACGGCGTCGACGTCGGCCGTGGTGACCAGCAGCAGCCGCCGGGCCTCGGCGAGCCGGCAGCGCAGCAGAAACGCGGCCGGGGTGGTGCCGGTGACCGCGCGGAAGGCGGCGGTCGCCGTGGCCGGGTGCAGGTGCGCGGCGGCGGCGACCTCGGCGACGCCGATCGGCTCGCGGAACCGCGCCGCGACGAAGGCGGCCATCTGCGCCACCCGCCGCGCGTGCCGGTCAGGGGCGGGGCCCTCGTCCTCCGCCGGGTCCTCGTCCTGCGCCGGGTCCGGGCCCGGGTCGAGCACCGACAGCCGCTCCAGCAGCGCGCGCACCTCCAGCCGGGCCGCGCGTGCCTCGGCCGGGACGCCGCCGGCCAGGTCGGCCGCCCAGCCGGCGAAGCGCGCGGCGTCGTCGGACCGGCCGGGCAGCACCCGCCGCTCGCCGCGCAGCAGCGCCGCGGTCAGCCGGCCCTCCACGTCCCACTCCAGCGCATCGGCCAGCGGCACGGTGAGCCAGCGGACCGCCGCGCCGTCCCCGGCGGCGCTCACCCGGTGGGGCAGCGCCCCCCACGCCACGACCAGCGTCCCGTCGGGCACCCGCACCCGCCGGCCCGCGTGCTCGTGCTCGACCCACCCGCCCACGGCCAGCGCGAGCTCGACGTCGTCGTGCCGGTGCGCGCGGCGCATCACCGGCCGGGTGCTCAGCCGGCAGGCCAGGCCGTGCTCCTCGTGCACCGGGCCGGCGAGCAGGGGCTCGGCCGGGGACCCGGCGCGGATCCGGGAAGCACCGCCGTCCATGCCGGGAGTCTCCCGCGCCGGCCCGGCCGAGCATCGGGGGCATGACGCCGCTGTCCCTGACCCCCGCCCAGGTCGCCCGGTTCGACGCCGAGGGGTTCCTCGTCCTGCGCGACCGCATCCCCGCCGACCTGCTCGCCCGGCTGCGCGCCGCCGCCGACCGGTGGACGTCGATGCCGCCCACCGGGGACCACCTGTTCTCCGGCGGCGTGCTGTGGCGGGTCGACTACCTGCACGACAAGGGCGAGGACGCCTCGCTGCAGCTGCTCGGCAGCCCGGACGTGCTCGGCATCGCCGAGTCGCTGGCCGGGCCGGACCTGGTGCCCACCTACGAGTCGCTGGTTGTCAAGGCCGAGGGCGCCGGCGCGCCCGTGCCGTGGCACCAGGACGCCGTCCACGCCCGGCGGCACCGGCTGTTCAACGTCGACGTCTACCTCGACGCCGCGCTGCCCGGGCAGGGCGCGCTGCGGGTGGTGCCGGGTTCGCAGCGGGCGCGCACCGACGCCTGCGGGCTGCGCGACGCCCACGGCTGGGACGTGCCCGGCGCGGTCGAGGTGCCGATGGCGCCCGGGGACGTCCTCGTCCACGACGACATGGTCGTGCACGGCTCGCCGCCCACCGCCGGCTCGCCGGCGCGGCGCACGGTCTACCTGGAGTTCCGCCCCGCCGCCTCGGTGCTCGAGGACGGCCCGTGGGACGACGAGTGGCTCGCCGCCCGGATGCGGCTGCTGCCCGCCGCCCTGGCCGCGCACACCGCGGCCCGGCCGGCCGCGCCCCGGCACGACTGGCGGCCCTCGCCGCACCTGCGTCCCGGGGACGACGGCGTCGACCTGCGGGTGGCCCATGGCGTGCACACGCCGGGGGAGTGGTGCAGCGCGGGCTGACCGCTCGCCGAGCGCGACCGGGACACGTCCCTCCGGTGCTCGCCCTGAGCGGGGTCAGCCGACCGGCGCACGGCGACCGGGTCAGAGGCCGCCACCCCGCCTGGCGACATCATCTCCCAGCGGGAGACACGCGCTGTCAACGGCGCGACCGACTCGCATCGGTCCGGCAGTACACCTGGCCCGTCACCGGGGCTTGTTGGGGACGTAGTAGGTGAGACCGGCAGCCCCACCGAAGGCGACGAGGGCAGCGACCACCGCCGTCAGCCACTGACCTGCGGTGACCGAGTCGAAGCCGGTGTCCGCACCGCCCAGTGCGGTGAGGAGCGAGGACAAGAAGGCGAGGACCGCGCTGTAGATCGCCGCCACCCAGGCCTTGGCCGCCGTGGTCCGTCCCGGTCGGTTCGGATCGTGGGGTTGCGACACCTCGAGGGGTGCAGACATGACCACTCCTCTCCTGGGCGTGGCGAGAGTCGCTGCCGATGGTCGTCATGGCGCGTCACCGACCTGTCACGGCGGCATCACCACCGGCTGTCGTCGGCGTGCGGCCCCCATCGCGAGACGTCGTGCCGTTGCACCGGCGACTGCAGCGCTCCACGGGGGATGGTCCCCGACGCCGCACTGGCCGCGTGCGTGGCCACCGCCGCCGGCCTCTCCGACGCCTCCGCGGCCGCTTCGGACGCCGCCCTCGACGCGATCCCCGAGCCGCACTTCGACGAGCAGACCTCCGCGGCCGGCCCGATCCGCTCGCTCGAGGGTCTGCAGCAACTGTCCGGCCCGACCGATCCCCACGCGCGGCGCAACGAGCGTGGGCGTCGACGGCCTGGCCTGACCCCCCCGGCGTGCGGGCGCCCGGTGTCGACCTGGTGTGGTCTCCCGGCCACGGGGACCGCACCGGGTCGACACGGAGCGGGGCCCGGCCGGCGCACCCGAGCCCAGGGTCCTTCCCTGGCGCGAGCGCCCCCGGTGCGGCGGCACGGTGGCCCCGACGCGGCGGACGAGGCTGCGCTCGACACGGGAGGGTCCCGATGGCCGGTGCTGCGACACGGGGGGAGGCGGGCGCGCCGGAGGACGAGAGCACGCGCCGGTCGGGATCCTGGGGACGGCTGCGCGGCCGCGACGACGGCGTGTCCCGCCGTCCCCCGCCGTGGCGCGTCGAGGGCATGCCCGACGACCGGGGCCGCCCGGCGGCGCAGCGCCCGCGGCTGGGCGCCCTGTGGTGGCTGGTGCTGGCCGCGCTGGCCGTCAACTGGATCGTCGCGTCGGTCGCGATGGGCCCACCGCCGCGGGCCGCGGTCCCCTACACGTACTTCACCGACCAGCTGACCGCGGGCAACGTCGCGTCGGTGACCTCGACCGGGGACACCATCGAGGGGGAGTTCCGCACCGCCGTCGACCCGCCCGGCGGGGACGACGCCGACCCGACGGAGCTGTTCACCACCCAGCGCCCGTCCTTCGCCACCGACGACCTGCTGGCCACGCTGGAGGCCCAGGACGTCACCGTCGACGCCGTCTCGCCGGACGCCGGCCCGCCGCTGTGGGTGCAGGTCGTCGTCGGCTTCGGCCCGACCCTGCTGCTGGTGGCGCTCCTGCTGTGGTTCCTGCGGCGGCGGGCGGCCTCCGGCGCCGGCGCGCTCGGCGGCTTCGGCCGGTCGAAGGCCACCCTCTACCGGCCCGACTCCGGGCGGCGGACGACGTTCGCCGACGTCGCCGGGATCGACGCGGTCGAGCAGGAGGTGGGCGAGGTCGTCGACTTCCTGCGCGACCCCGGGCGCTACACCCGGCTCGGGGCGCGGATCCCGCGGGGCGTGCTGCTCTCCGGCCCGCCCGGCACCGGCAAGACCCTGCTCGCCCGGGCCGTGGCCGGCGAGGCCGGGGTGCCGTTCTTCTCCATCTCGGCCTCGGAGTTCATCGAGGCGATCGTGGGCGTGGGTGCCAGCCGGGTGCGCGACCTGTTCGCCCAGGCGAAGAAGGTGGCGCCCTCGATCGTGTTCATCGACGAGCTCGACGCCATCGGCCGGGCGCGGGGCGGGACGGCCACCACCGGAGGCGTCGACGAGCGCGAGCAGACGCTCAACCAGGTCCTCACCGAGATGGACGGGTTCCAGGGCAACCAGGGCGTGGTCGTGCTCGCCGCCACCAACCGGCCCGAGATCCTCGACCCGGCGCTGCTGCGGCCCGGCCGCTTCGACCGGCGGGTGACCGTCGGCCCGCCCGACCGCGCCGGGCGGCTGGAGATCCTCCGGGTGCACACCCGGGAGGTGCCGCTGGCGCCCGACGTCGACCTCGCCGCGGTGGCCGCCGCGACGCCCGGGATGGTCGGCGCCGACCTGGCCAACCTGGTCAACGAGGCAGCGCTGCTGGCCGCGAAGAACCGCCGTGAGCAGGTCGCCGGCGCCGACCTCGCCGAGGCGCTGGAGAAGACCCTGCTGGGCACGGTGCGCGGCATCGTGCTCTCCCCGGAGGAGAAGCTCCGCACCGCCCACCACGAGGCGGGGCACGCGCTGCTCGGCATGCTCACGCCCGGCGCGGACCCGGTGCGCCGCGTGACGATCATCCCGCGGGGACAGGCCCTCGGGGTGACCGTGCAGACGCCGGAGGGCGACCGGTACGGCTACTCGGTCCGGTACCTGCGGGGCCGCATCGTCGGTGCGCTGGGCGGGCGGGCCGCCGAGGAGGTCGTCTACGGCGACGTCACCACCGGCGCCGCCGACGACCTCGAGCAGGTGACCCGGCTCGCCCGGCAGATGGTCGGCCGGTGGGGCATGTCACCGGCGGTGGGCCCGGTGGCGGTCCTGCCGCCGTCGGGGGACCAGCCCTTCGCCGCCGACGGCGCCGCCCCGGCGACGCGGGAACTCGTCGATGCCGAGGTGCGCCGGCTGGTCGAGGAGTGCTACGCCGAGGCGGTCGCGACGCTGCGGGCCAACCGGGAGCGGCTGGACCGGCTGGCCGCCGCCCTCCTCGAGCGGGAGACCCTCGAGGAGGACGAGGCCTACGTCGCCGCCGGGGTGCGCCCGGACAGCGCCCCGGCGGCCGTCGCCCGGGGGGAGACGCCGGCCGCCGGCCGGGCCCCCGGGCTGCCGGCCGACGTCGCCGCCGTGCGCTGACCCCGGGGCCCGGGCCCTCGTCAGTCCCGGGACCGGCGGCGGAACGCCGAGAGGGCCAGCGGCGCGAACAGCGCCGTGAGCAGCAGCGACCAGGCGATCGACACCAGGACCGGGTTCTGCAGCGGCCAGGCGGCGTCCGCGGGGGCGGGCAGGCCGTTGCCCCACAGCTCCCGGCAGGCCTGGGTCAGCGCCGAGACCGGGTTCCACTCGGCGATCGTGCGCAGCCACGCGGGCATGCTCTCGGTCGGCGCGAACGTGTTGGCCACGAACGTCAGCGGGAACATGACGGTGAACATGAAGCCCTGCACGGCCTCCACGGTCCGCATCAGCGAGCCGACCCAGATCCCCAGCCAGATCATGGCGAAGCCGAACACCAGCAGCAGCAGGAACCCGAGGACGCCGTCGACGAGGCCGTTGCGGATCCGCCACCCGATGAGCAGACCGGTCAGCGCCATGACGGCGACGCCGATGCTGGAGTGGATCAGGCTGGACAGGCTCCGCCCGACGAGCACCGCCGCCCGCGGGACCGGCAGGGACTTGAAGCGGTCGACGAACCCCTTCTGCAGGTCGTTGGTCAGCCCCATGGCGACGATGGCGGAGGAGAACACCATCGTCTGCACCATGATCCCGGGCAGCAGGAACTCCCGGTAGTTCGAGCCGGCCACGGCGATGGCGCCGCCGAACACGTAGGCGAACAGCAGCACGAACATCACCGACTGCACGGTGACGTCGAGCAGCATCTCCGGCATCCGCCGGATGTGGATCAGGTTGCGCCAGACGATCGTCGACGACGCCCGCAGCAGCGACGGCGGGTGGATCTCCGGTCGGGCCGTGGCCCGGAGCGGGGTCTGGGTGGCGGTCACGACGCGGCTCCCTCGGTCTGAGCCCCCGTGGTGGTCTCTTCGGTGGTGGCCGACTCGGCGCGGTGCCCGGTCAGGTGCAGGAACACGTCGTCGAGGCTGGGCCGGGCCAGCCCGAGGTCGTCGAGCTCGATCCCGCTGTGTTCGAAGACCGCGGCGATCCGGGTCATGTCGCCCAGCCCGCCGGCCTGCGCGGTCAGGCGACGGCTGCCCGCCTCGACGTGCACCTCGGGGGAGTGGTCGCGCATCAGGGCGGCGGCCGCGTCGAGGTCGGCGGCGTGGGTCAGGGTGACCACGACGCTGGCCTGCCCGGCCTGGTCCTTGAGCTGGGTCGGGGTGCCGGCGGCGATGACGCGGCCCTTGTCGACCACCACGATCTCGTCGGCCAGGTGGTCGGCCTCCTCCAGGTACTGCGTGGTGAGCACCAGCGTGGTGCCCTCCTGCACGAGCTCGCGCAGCACCTCCCACAGTCCCGACCGGCTCTGCGGGTCCAGCCCGGTGGTGGGCTCGTCGAGGAACAGGATCGGCGGGGCCGCCAGCAGGCTCACCGCGAGGTCGAGCCGCCGGCGCATGCCCCCGGAGTAGGACTTCGCCGGCCGGTCGGCGGCCGCGGCGAGGTCGAAGCGCTCCAGGAGGTCGTCCGACGCCCGCCGGACGTAGCCGCGGCCCAGGCCGTAGAGGCTGCCGATCAGCCGCAGGTTCTCGCGCCCGGTGAGGATCTCGTCGACCGTCGCGGGGGGGGGGGGGGGGGGGGGGGGGGGGGGGGGGGGGGGGGGGGGGGGGGGGGGGGGGGGCGCGGGCGCCGCGGCGCGGCCGCCCGGGGGGGGGCGGGGGGCGGGGT
>NZ_JBJGYX010000046.1:0-38330 GCF_054050195.1 Geodermatophilus sp. SYSU D00710 | reverse complement strand
GCGGGGAGTGGCGGGGGGGCCGCCCCCGCGCCCCCCCCCCCCCCCCCCCCCCCCCCCCCCCCCCCCGCCCCCCCCCCCCCCCCCCCCCCCCCCCCCCCCCCCCCCCCCCACCGCGAGGTCCGAGGGCCGGTGGGCCCGGGCGGGCGCGACACAGGACCCTTCCCCCGGCGCGCCGGACGGATCATGCTCAGGACGCCCGCCGGGGCACCCGGTCCCGCGGGGACGGTGCCGAGGAGGCCGTCATGATCGAGCAGCCCGTGCGCGCCGACGAGTCGCAGGCGCGCGGACCCCGGGTGGTGGTGGGCGTCGACGGGTCGGCGGGGGCGCGGGCCGCGCTGCGGTTCGCCGTCGAGGACGCCGCCCGCCGGGGTGTGCCCGTCGAGGCGGTGGTCGCCCACCGCCCGCCCGAGGCGTGGATGGACTTCGACGTCGTCGGCGACCGCACCTACGACGAGGCCGAGGCCGCGGCGGTCTCACGGACCGAGGCCTTCGTCGCCGAGGTGCTCCACGGGGTCCCGGAGCCGCACCCGGTGATCCACGTGACGGCCGTCCTCGGCTCGGCCGCAGACGCGCTCATCCGGGAGTCGGCCGGCGCGGACCTGCTGGTGGTCGGCAGCCGGGGGCACGGCGGGTTCTCCAGCATGCTGCTGGGGTCGACGGGCATGCAGTGCGTCCTGCACGCGCCGTGCCCGGTGACCGTCGTCCACTCGGCCGAGGCACACCGGGAGCGGCTGCACCTGCGCCGTCGTGACGGCGCCGAGCGGGTGCGCACCCAACGCCGGCGCTTCCGGGGCACGAGGGCCGACGCCGCCTCCCGGTGACCCGCGCCGGCGCTACGGTTCCCGCCCGTGGCCGCCACCGGGTTCCTCACCGCCGACGAGCTCAACGCGCTCCTGCCGGGCACGCTGCCGGGACTGCTGGGCCTGACGGTCGCCGCGCACGAGCCCGGTCGCCTGGAGGCGGGCCTCGACGTCCGCCCCGACCTGCTCGCGCCCAACGGCTACCTGCACGCGGCGACCGTGGTCGCCCTGGCCGACACCGCCTGCGGCCTGGCGACCCGCGCGCTGCTGCCCGAGGGCGCGACCGGCTTCACCACCATCGAGCTGAAGAGCAACTTCCTCGGCACCGTCCGCGAGGGCCGCATCCGGACGGTGGCCACCAACGCCCACGCCGGCCGCTCCACCCAGGTCTGGGACGCCGTCGTCTCCTCCGGCGCCGGGCGGACGCTCGCGCTGTTCCGGTGCACCCAGTCCGTGCTGTGGCCCCGATGAGGTGACCGGCGAGTAACCCCCGTGTCCTGCGACACACCGGGGGTGTGAGACTGGCGCCACTACGCCCCCAACGAGGAGGAGCCCCGTGCCCCTGGCCAGTCGTTACCCCGACGTCGAGATCCCGGACCTCTCGGTCCCCGACTTCGTCCTCGCCGCGGGGCGGGAGAAGCCCGACGCGCCCGCGCTCGTCGACGGCCTGACCGGCGACTCGATCAGCCACGGCCAACTGGCGACCTACGTCGACCGGGTCGCGGCCGCGCTCGCCGCGCGCGGGCTGCGCAAGGGCGACGTCGTCGCGGTGCTGTGCCCGAACACCATGTGGTACCCGGTGGTGTTCCACGGCATCGCCAAGGCCGGCTGCGTGATGAGCCCGATCAACTCCCTGTACACCGCCCACGAGGTCGCCTTCCAGCTGAAGGACTCCGGCGCGAAGGTGCTCGTCACCGTCTCGCCCTTCCTCGACCGGGCGCTGGAGGCCACCGCGCAGACGCCGGTGGACGAGGTCATCGTCATGGACGGCGCCGAGGGTCACGCCTCGCTGCTCGACCTGATCAGCAGCGACGCGCCCTCGGTGCAGGTCGACATCGACCCGGCCAACGACCTGGTGACGCTCCCCTACTCCAGCGGCACCACCGGCCTGCCCAAGGGCGTCATGCTCACCCACCGCAACCTGGTGGCCAACGTCGCCCAGTGCCGCCCGCTCATCCAGCTGGGCGCGGACGAGCGGATCATCGCCGTCCTGCCGTTCTTCCACATCTACGGCCTGACCGTGCTGATGAACCAGGGGCTGGCCTGGGGCGGCGCCGTCGTCACGCTGCCGCGGTTCGACCTCGAGCAGTTCCTGCGCACCATCCAGGACCAGAGGATCACCCGCGCCTTCGTGGCCCCGCCGATCCTGCTGGCGCTGGCCAAGCACCCGATGGTCGACCAGTTCGACCTGTCCTCGCTGACCTCGATCCTCTCGGGCGCGGCGCCGCTGGACGAGGCGCTGGCCCAGGCGGCGGAGGCGCGGCTGCGCCGGGGCGCCGACACCGGCGTCACGGTGGGCCAGGGCTACGGCATGACCGAGCTGTCGCCGGTCTCGCACACCACGCCCGACCGCGGCGGCGAGCCGGAGGGCTTCTCCGGCGAGGTGCCCAAGGGCTCGGTGGGCCTGGCGATCCCCAACACCGAGTGCCGGCTGGTCGACTCCTCCACGGGCGAGGACGCCGCCCCGGGCGAGCGCGGCGAGCTGTGGGTGCGCGGCCCCCAGGTGATGAAGGGCTACCTCAACAACGCGGAGGCCACCGCCGAGACCCTCGACGCCGAGGGCTGGCTGCACACCGGGGACGTGGCGGTCGTCGACGAGAACGGCTGCTACACCGTCGTCGACCGGGTCAAGGAGCTGATCAAGTACAAGGGCTACCAGGTGGCCCCGGCCGAGCTCGAGGCCGTGCTGGTCGGCAACCCGCAGATCGCCGACGCCGCCGTCATCGGGGTCAAGGACGAGGAGAGCGGCGAGGAGCTGCCCAAGGCGTTCGTCGTGCGGGCCCCGGGCTCGGAGATCACCGAGGACGAGGTCATGGAGTTCGTGGCCTCCCGGGTGGCGCCGCACAAGAAGGTCCGCGCGGTGGAGTTCATCGAGCAGGTGCCCAAGTCCGCCGCCGGCAAGATCCTGCGCAAGGACCTCAAGGCCCGGGCCTGACGGCGGATCCCGTCCCGCGCTGACGCCGTCCTCGCACCGCCGCTCACCCGGCGCGGCCGAGGACGGCGTCGCGCGTCCCGGCGTGCCGCCGGGCGCCGAGCCGCAGGACCAGCAGCTCACCGCGGGACGCGTTCCGCAGCACGTCCGGCAGCTCGGCCGGGTGGCAGGCGTCGAGCAGCCACGGCAGCGCGAACAGGGCCTGGCGGACGGTCCGCCGGGCGGCGGGTGCCGCCGGCCGGGTCCACGCGTCCAGCCGGGCCGCGACCAGGTCGGCGAGGTCGGTGAGCGCCGGCGCGAGCAGCGGCGCACCGGCGCCCAGCTCGCGGGCGAACAGCGCCAGCGCCCGGTCGGTCCGCGCGAGGACGGCGTCGAGGGCGACGTCCCCGTCGCGTCCGCCGAGCGCCCCGTGCGCGCGGACCTCGGCCACCACGCCCGCGGTCCAGCGCACCAGCTCGCGCTGCCGGCCGGCGCAGCAGGGGTCGTCGAAGGCGATGCCGGTGACCGCGTCGGCGGCCAGCCGGGTCCCCGAGCGCAGCGCCCGGGCCGCCAGCGCCGGGGCGTCGAGGAAGGCCACCCGGGTGCGGGCCGGCGCGGTCGGCAGCGTGTCGTGGTCCGGCGTGCGCGGCGCGGGGATGCGGACGGGGGACGTCGTCGTCGTCATGACCGGAACGGTGCCGCCGGGGTCCTGCGACGGGCTTGTGAGCTGCTTGGACGGGTCTCGCAGGTCGCCGGTCAGCCCGCGGGGCCCGACGGCACCGGCTCGCCCGCCGCGGTCGGCGGCACGCCGACGACGCGCTTGTAGGCGCGGGAGAAGGCGGCCTCCGACTCGTAGCCCAGCCGCCCGGCCAGCTCACCGACCCGGGCGCCCTGCCCGAGGGCGACCGTGGCCAGGTGCATGCGCCAGCGGGCCAGGTGGTGCATCACCGGTTCCCCGGCCAGGTCGGTGAAGCGGGCGGCGAACGACGACCGCGACATCCGGGCCTCCCGCGCCAGCCGGGTCAGGGTCCACGCCGTGCCGGGCTCGCGGTGCAGGAGCGCGACCGCCCGCCCCACCTGCGGGTCACGTAGGGCCCGCAGCCAGCCCGGACCCGTCGCCGCGGTGTCCAGCCACGCGCGGACGGCCTGGAGGACGACGACGTCGGCGAGCCGGGTGACCACGGCCTCGGTGCCGGGCCGGTCCTCGGCCACCTCGTCGGCGAGGACCCGCAGCAGCATCGGCAGCCAGCCCGTACGGGCTCCGTCACGCCCGTCGACGACCAGCACCGGCGGCAGGAGGCCGAGCAGGTGGGCCGCCCCGGGCCGGTCGGGTTCGACCACCCCGCAGACCATCCCCGCCGCGGCGCCGCCGCCGTCGAGCCGCAGGACGGAGTAGTGGTCCCCCAGGTACTGCTGGGGCAGCAGGTCGGCACGGCCGGAGACCGGCGCCTCCGGGGCGCTGCGCAGCAGGTGGCCGCGGCCGTGCGGGACCAGGGCCAGGTCGCCGACGCGGAGCTCGTGCCGGTCGCCGTCGACCTCCAGGACGCAGCTGCCCCGGGTGACGACGTGGAAGCTCATGCACCCGGCGAGCGCCGGCATCTCGAGGCCCCAGGGCGCGGTCGCCTCCGCCCGGCAGTAGAAGGTGCCGCGGATCCGCAGGTCGGCGAGCACCCCGCCGAGCGGGTCGACCGACGCCCACGGCCGGCCGGGGTCCGCGTGGGTCTCCTCGCTCGCGTGCACGGCTCCAGCCTGCTGACCGCCGCACCGGGCGTCCAGGTCCGCCGGACGAACGGGCATGGACGGCGGACGCGCGGTCATGGGCCCGAACCGGCCGGCCCGCCAGTGTCGACGGCGACCGGCCACGAGGGCCGGCGGGACCGGAGGGGTGAGGAGACGTGCGCGTGCTGGTGGTGGGAGCGACAGGTGGGTCCGGACGGGCGGCGGTCGAGGCGCTGACCGCCCGGGGACACGAGGTGACGGCCTTCGCCCGGCGGGCGTCGGCCGCCCGTGCGGGGCGTCCGGGCGTCCGCGCCGTGGACGGCGACGCCACGGTGCCGGCCGACGTCGTGCGGGCGGTCCGCGGGCAGGACGCGGTGGTGCTGACCCTCGGTATCAGCGAGCACCCGCTGCGGGTGCGGCTGCGGGGCAGCCGGGGCACGCCGCTGGACGTGCGGTCGCGCGGCACGGCCACGGTGGTCGCGGCCATGCGCGAGCAGGGCGTGTCGCGCAGATCGACGACCACGAGCGGCAGGAGCGGCTGGTCCGGGACAGCGGCCTGGACTGGACGATCGTCCAGCCGGTGTACCTCACCGACGGCGACGAGCCGGCCACGACCTCGCCGACCGGGGGGACCGCGGGGATGCACGTCTCCCGGCGCGCGGTGGGCGAGGTGCTGGCCGACCTGGTCGCCGCGGACGGTGGCGGCAGGTGCGTCACCGTCTCCGGCGCGGTGGCGTCCCCCGGCTCTCGCACCGAGCACCTGAGCGGGTCCCACCTCGGGCCGGCGAGCGGCGGGGGCCGGCCCTCCTAGGGTCGGGGGCATGCGTGCGGTGACGACCAGCGGACCCGGCGGCCCCGAGGTGCTCGGCTGGGGCGAGGCCCCCGATCCCGTGGCCGGCCCCGGCGAGGTCGTCGTCGACGTCGCGGCCACCGCCGTCAACCGGGCCGACCTGCTGCAGCGGGCCGGGTTCTACCCGCCTCCCGAGGGTGCCAGCGACGTCCTGGGCCTGGAGTGCAGCGGGATCGTGAGCGAGGTCGGCGAGGGCGTCGTCGGCTGGTCGGTGGGCGACGAGGTGTGCGCACTGCTGGCCGGCGGCGGCTACGCCGAGCGGGTCGCCGTACCGGCCGGGCAGCTCCTGCCCCGCCCCGCCGGGGTGGAGCTGGCCACCGCCGCGGCGCTGCCCGAGGTGACCTGCACGGTGTGGTCCAACGTCTTCCAGCTCGCGGGCCTGCGCCGCGGGGACACGTTCCTCGTGCACGGTGGGTCCAGCGGCATCGGGACGATGGCCATCCAGCTCGCCGTCCGGGCCGGTGCGCGGGTGTTCACCACCGCCGGGAGCGCGGCCAAGCTGGAGTTCTGCCGCGAGCTCGGCGCCGAGGTGACCATCGGCTACCGGGACGAGGACTTCGTCGAGCGGGTGCGCGAGGAGACCGACGGCGTCGGGGTCGACGTCGTCCTCGACAACATGGGCGCGAAGTACCTGGCCCGCAACGTCGACGCGCTCGCCGTCGGTGGGCGGCTGGTGGTCATCGGCCTGCAGGGCGGCGCCAAGGCGGAGCTCGACCTGGGGAAGCTGCTGGCCAAGCGGGCGTCGGTGGCGGCGACGGCGCTGCGCTCGCGGCCGCTGACCGGGCCCGGCGGGAAGGACGCGATCGTCGCGGCGGTGCGCGCCGAGGTCTGGCCCGACGTCGAGCGCGGCGTGGTGCGCCCCATCGTCGACCGCCGGCTGCCGATGTCGCGCGCGGCCGAGGCGCACCGCGTCGTCGAGGCCAGCGAGCACATCGGGAAGGTGCTGCTGCTCCCCGGCACCTGACTACAGCGCGCCCCGCAGCGCGGCCACGGAGTCGACCACGTAGCCGACCTCCTCGGCGGTGTTGTAGTGCGCCAGGCCGAGGCGGACCGCGCCGCCGGCCTCGTTGACGCCCAGCGCGTCGAACAGCTCGCGGGCGTAGAAGTCGCCGTCCCAGGCGCAGATGCCCCGGCGGGACAGCTCGGCGGCCACCTGGCGCGGACGCATGCCGGGCACGGTGAACGACAGCGTCGGCGTCGTGTGCTCCGGGAAGCCGACCACCTGCACGTGCCGCATGGCGCGCAGGGCCTGGTCGAGCCACTCGAACAGGCCACCCTCGTACGCGGTGACGGCGGTCATGGAGTCGCGCAGCCGGTCGCGGCGGCTGCCGGCGGTGCTCTCGCACAGGCCCGCCAGGTGGTCGACGGCGGCGGTCACCCCGGCGTAGAGCTCGAACGGCGGGGTGCCGGCCTCGAAGCGGTCGGGCACCCGGTCGGGCGTGGGCAGCAGCCGGTCGGGGTCGAGCTCGCCCAGCAGCGCGGGGTCGGCCACCACGGCGCCGACGTGCGGCCCGCACCAGGTGTAGGCCGAGACGGCGAGGAAGTCCGCGCCCAGGGTGGCCCGGTCGAGGAAGACGTGCGGCGCGGCCTGCACGGCGTCGACGTAGACCAGCGCCCCCACGGCGTGCGCGCGGGCGGCGATCGAGGCGACGTCGGGCCGCGTGCCGATGGCGTTGCTGGCGGCGGTGACCGCCACCAGCCGGGTGCGCGGGGTGATGAGGTCGTCGTACTGCCAGGCGGGCAGCTCGCCGGTCTCGATGTCCACCTCCGCCCACCGGACGACCGCGCCGACCTGGGCGGCCGCGGTGATCCAGGGCCGGATGTTGGCGTCGTGGTCGAGGCGGCTGACGACGACCTCGTCGCCGCGGCGCCAGGTGCGGGCCAGCGCGCGGGCGACGGCGTAGGTGAGCGCGGTCATGCTCGGCCCGAGCACGACGCCGGTGGAGACACCGCCGACCAGGTCGGCCACCGCGGCCCGGGCGCTGGCCACCAGGCCCTCGGTCCGCGAGGACGACGGGAACACCCCGCCGCGGTTGGCCACCGGCACCCGCATCGCGGACGAGACCGCGTGCACGACGCTCTCGGGCAGCAGGGTGCCGCCCGGCGCGTCGGTGTGCACGAAGCCGTCGGAGAGGCCCGGGAACTGCCCGCGGACGCGCGCGACGTCCAGCCGTGGCTCCCCCGGGTGCATGCGGGCGACCCTAGTTGGCCGCCCCGGGCCGCCGTGCCGCCGCACCGGCGACGTCGCGAGGCCGCCCCGCGGGCCCCGTGCCCGGCGTTCACCCCCCGAGCGCGAGGGGCAGGATGGGGACATGACGGCACCCGGCAACGGCAGTGAGCGCCCGCAGCAGGTCCTCGTCGTGGGCCCGGACGGGCGCCCGGTCGGCGCGATGCCCGTGCCGGCCCCCGGCCCGGCCGACGGCGACGGCCCGCCCGGCGTCGGCGAGATGATCGAGCAGCCGGCCAAGGTCATGCGGATCGGCACGATGATCAAGCAGCTGCTCGAGGAGGTGCGGGCCGCGCCCCTCGACGAGGCCAGCCGCGCCCGGCTGCGCGACATCCACGCCTCGTCGATCCGCGAGCTCGAGCAGGGCCTCGCGCCCGAGCTCAGCGAGGAGCTGCGACGCATCACCTCACCGTTCAGCGAGGGCGAGACGCCGTCGGACGCCGAGCTGCGGATCGCCCAGGCCCAGCTCGTCGGCTGGCTCGAGGGCGTGTTCCAGGGCATCCAGACGGCGCTGGTCGCCCAGCAGATGGCCGCCCGGGCACAGCTGGAGGAGATCCGCCGGCGCGCCCTGCCCGGGGGTCCCGCCACCGGCGAACCCCGCCCCGGCGGCGGCCAGTACCTGTAGCGCGGGGCTCCGCCGGGATCAGGTGACCTGATCGTCGGGCGTCCTCCCTCACGGCAGACGGTGAGGGAGGACGCGCTGTGGTGAGGGAGGACCCCGTCGTCCACAGTTCCGGCCGGGCCGTTCCCCCGGGCGGTGCCCGTCCCGAGACTGACCGCGTGTCCCCCGCTCTCGAGGCCGCGGCGCGACGACGCGGCGGCGTCTTCACCGTCGACGACGCCCGACGCGCCGGCTACCTCCCCGACGACGTCCGCGGCGCCGTGCGCACCCGGGCCTGGCACCGCCTGCGCCGCGGCGTGTACGTGTCGACGGCGCGGTGGCTGGCGACGGCCGAGGACCCCCGCGCGCGCCACCTGCTGCTGTGCGCCGCCGCGCTCGCCGTCCTGGGGCCCGGTCCGGTGCTGAGCCACACGTCGGCGGCCCGCTTCCACCGCCTCGTCCTGCCGCGCGGGGTCGACGACGACGTGCGCCTCACGCACGCCGACGAGTGGCGGTGCGGGCGGGGCTACCGGATCGCGGCGGCCGCCCTGCCACCGGAGGACGTCGTGGACGCCGGGGCGTTCCGGGTGACCACCGCGGCCCGCACTCTCGTCGACTGTGCGCGCGACTGGTCGCTCGTCGACGCCGTGGTCGCCCTGGACGCAGCGATGCAGGGACGGCAGGTGGCACGGGCCGCCGTCGAGGCCGCCGTCCTGCGGCAGACGCACTGGGTGGGCATCGGGGCCGCCGCCCGTGCGGTCGGCCTCGCCGACGGCCGCGCCGAGTCGCCCCTGGAGACGCGGGGGCGGCTGGCGCTGCTGCAGGCGGGACTCCCGCGGCCCGAGTTGCAGGTGGAGCTGCACGGCCCCCGCGGCCTCCTCGGCCGGGTCGACGCCTGGTACGAGGAGGCGGCGCTGGCCATCGAGTTCGACGGCCGCGTGAAGTACGCCGCGCCGCGCGACGGCCGGACGCCGGAGGCGGTGCTGTGGGACGAGAAGCGGCGCGAGGACAGGATCCGCGAGCTCGACGTCCGCGTCGTCCGCGTCACGCAGGAGGACCTCGGTCCCTCCAGCCCGGTGCTCGCGCGGGTGGCCCGCCTGCTCGCCCAGCCGCTGGCCGGCCCACGGTCGTTCCGGGTGCACCGGCGCCCCGAGCCGGGACCCGACCCCGAGGACGCCGTCGCCTGAGCGGCCGCGCCACGACGCGCGGACGACGTCCTCCCTCCCCTCCGGGCGTCCTCCCTCACGGTGGGCGGTGAGGGAGGACGCCCGATGATCAGGTCACCTGATCCCGGCGGGGACCGCCTACACGGAGAAGCGGCGGACGGCGTCCTGCAGCTCGCCGCTCATCCGGGCGAGTTCCGCTGCGGCCCGGCGGGCGTCGTCGACCCGGGCGCTGGTCTGCTGGGTGCCGTCGGCCAGGCCGGTGATCGCCGCGGCGATCTGGCGGGTGCCGCCGGCGGCCTCGGCCACGTTGCGGTTCATCTCGTTGGTGGTCGCCGTCTGCTCCTCGACCGCCGCCGCGATGGTCGCCTGGAAGTCGTTGATCTCGCCGATCACGGAGCTGATCCGGCTGATCGCCTCGACGGCGCCCGCGGTGTCGGCCTGGATGGCCTCGACCCGGCGGGAGATGTCCTCGGTGGCGCGCGCGGTCTCCTGCGCGAGCTCCTTGACCTCGCTGGCCACGACGGCGAAGCCCTTGCCCGCCTCCCCGGCCCGCGCCGCCTCGATCGTCGCGTTGAGGGCCAGCAGGTTGGTCTGCTCGGCGATGCCGTTGATGAGCTTGACGACGGTGGCGATCTCCTGCGAGGAGTCGCCGAGCTTGCCGACGGTCCGGGTGGTGGTCTCCGCGACGCCCACCGCCTGCCCGGCCACGCGGGCGGCCTCGGCGGCGTTGTGCGCGATCTCGCGGATCGCGCTCTCCATCTGCGACGAGCCGGTGGCCACGGTGTCGACGCTGGCGGCGACCTCGCCGGCCGAGGCGACGACGACGCCGGTCTGGTCGGACGCGGCGCGGGAGACCTCGGCGATCCCGCCGGCCGCGGCGTCGAGCTGGGTGGAGGCGCCCTGCAGCCGGTCGGCGGACCCGCGGACCAGCGTGAGCACGCCGCCGAGGGCGTCGAGGGTCTCGTCCAGCGAGCGGGCCACCTCGCCCAGCTCGCCGCCGCCGGTGGCTCCGGCGCGCACCGTCAGGTCACCGCCGGCGACCTCGGCGAGCACCTCGCGGATCCGCTGCACCGGCCGGGTCACGCTGCGCGCCACCAGCAGCGCGAGCACGACGGAGACGACCAGGCCGAGCCCGACGACGACGAGCGTGAGGGTGCGGGCGGCGGCGTAGGCGTCCTCGGCCTCGGTGACCGTCTCCCCGGCGGACGCGGCGGCCGCCGCCGTGGCCGCGGTCAGCGACTCCTCGATCACGTCCTCGTTCTGCGACATGGTCTGCAGCAGCGGCAGCGCGCTCGGCGAGGTCGGCGGCAGGGCCTGCAGCTGCGCCAGCGCGGTCAGGTAGGTCTCCGACGCGGTCCGGTACTCCTCGAACCCGGCGCGGGCCTCCGCGGACAGCGGCATCCCGGCCACGGCCTCCGCGTCGGTGACCATCGCCTCGCCCGCGGCGGCCGCGGACTCCCGCGCCTCCTGGACGGTGGCCGCCGGCAGCGTCGGGATGTTGGCCCGGGCGGTGTGCGCCGACAGCTCCCACCAGTCGACCTGCAGCCGGCGCAGGCCGTCGAGCGGCACGGCGCCCTCGTCGTGGACCTGGTCGGCCTTGTCCGCGAGGACCGACATGCGCTGGATGCCGAACAGCCCGACACCCAGGGTGGTCAGCGCGACGACGAGGATCGCGCCGAGCAACCTCGCGTGCAGGCTCCACCCGGAGGAGGTGGGCTCGGCGGGCGTCGTCGGGACGCGGGCAGGGGTCTGGCTCATCGATCGCCTTCCGTGGCGGGGTGCCGGTCGCTCCGACACATCGGCAGGGAAGGGCCGATCTCAAGCCGGGTCTACAGAGCTGCGAGGAAGGTCGCGACGCCGTCGTCGTCGTTGCCGACGGTGACGTCGGTGGCCGCGGCGAGCAGGTCCGGGTGGGCGTGGGCCATGGCCACGGCCCGCCCGCCGGCCTCCCGCACCCAGTCGAAGGCGGCGATGTCGTTGGGCATGTCCCCGAAGACGACGACGTCCTCCGGGCCGACGCCGTGCCGGGCGGCGACCCGGGCCAGCCCGCTGGCCTTGGTGACCCCGTGCGCGGAGATCTCGGCGAGGGCGTCGGAGGAGGAGTTGGTGACCGTCGCCCGGTCACCCACCACGCGCTCCACCAGCGCGACGAAGGAGTCGCGGTCCATCTCCTCGTGCCGGGCCAGCAGCTTGGCCGCGGGCGCCGCGACCATCTCCTCCAGCGGGGCCTCGGCGACGCCGGGCGCGTCGACGTCCCACCGCGGCCGGTACACCGGCTCGTGACGGAACTCCAGGCCGTACTCGACGGCGAACCAGGTGCCCGGCTGCTCGGCGCGCAGCCCGGCGGTGATCTCGGCCAGGACCGCCGGGGGCAGCGCCTCCTCCTCGAGGATCTCGAAGCGCCCGAGGTCGAGCAGCACGGCGCCGTTGCAGCAGACGGCGGTGCCCGTCGTGACGACCTGCCGGATCCGGTGCATCCAGCGGGGCGGCCGGCCGGTGGCGAGGACGACGGGGACGCCGTCGTCCTGCCAGCGGCGCAGCTCGGCGACCGTGGCGTCGCTGACGGTGTCGTCGGAGCGCAGCAGCGTGCCGTCCATGTCGCTGGCGATCAGCCGGGGGCGCCAGTCAGACACCGGCGAGCACCGCCTCGAGGTAGGAGGCGACGCCGTCGGCGTCGTGCCCGCCGGTGAGCGCGCCGGCCGCCGCCCGGACGGCGGGGTGGGCGTTGGCCACCGCGACCGCGCGGCCGCCGGCCTCGGTGACCGCGGTGATCATCGGCAGGTCGTTGGGCATGTCGCCGAAGACGAGCACGTCGGCGAGCCCGACGCCGTGGTGGTCGAGCGCGACGGCCAGCCCGGTGGCCTTGGTGACACCCGGCGGCAGCACCTCGATGAAGCCCAGCCCGGCGTGGGTGACCTCGGCCTCGGCCGGGTCGACCACCCGCCGGGCGCGGGCCAGCAGCTCGTCCTGGCCGAGGGAGGACGAGCGCAGGAACACCTTGAGCACCGCGCCCTCGGGGATCACCGCGTGCCGCGGCAGCAGGTGCGCGGGCTCGGGATAGGGCCAGTCGAAGCCGTGCTGCACCCGCAGCGGCGCGAGCGCCTCGGCCTGCTCGGCGGCGTCCTCCACGGCCAGGATCAGGTCGCCGGCGACCGCCTCGATGCGCGCGATGACGGCCTCGGCCTGCGAGCGCGGCAGCCCGACGGTGCGCAGCACCTCGTCGCGCTCGAGGTCGACGACGTAGCCGCCCTGCGCGAGCACCGCGATGCCCCGCCCGTCGAGCGCCGTGCGGACGCTGTCGAGCAGCCGCGGCCCACGCCCGGTGACGCCGACGACCGGGATGCCGGCGGCCCAGCAGGCGTCCAGCGCGGCGCGGGTGCGCGGGCTGACCACGCCGGCGGAGGTGAGCAGGGTGCCGTCGAGGTCGGTGGCCACCAGCCGCGGGCGCCAGCTCCCGAGGTCGCCGGGCTCGACGACCCGGTCGGCGTCCGGGGAGGGGACGTGCCCGGAGAGGACGGCGCGGGGCGCGGGCCCGCTCATGCGGCCGCCGGCGGCACCGGTGCGGCCAGCGTCATGCCGGGCGTGAGCACCTCGTGCCCGCCCAGCCAGGGCCGCAGCGCCACCGGGACGTGCACCGACCCGTCGGCGCGCTGGTGCACCTCGAGCAGGCAGGCGATGGTGCGGGCGATCGCGCACAGCGTGCCGTTGAGCGTGGCGGCCGGCTGCGGCCTCCCGTCGGCGTCGCGGTGGCGGATGGCCAGCCGGCGGGCCTGGAAGGTGGTGCAGTCCGACGTGCTGGTCAGCTCCCGGTAGGTGCCCTGGCTGGGGAACCACGCCTCGATGTCGTACTTGCGGGCGGCGCTGGTGCCGAGGTCGCCGGCGGCGATGTCGACGACGCGGTAGGGCAGCTCGAGTGCCTGGAGGAACTCCTCCTCCCAGGCCAGCAGCCGCAGGTGCTCGGCGGCGCTGTCCTCGGGACGGCAGAAGCTGAACATCTCGACCTTGTCGAACCAGTGCACGCGGATGATCCCGCGGGTGTCCTTGCCGTAGGAGCCGGCCTCGCGGCGGAAGCAGGACGACCAGCCGGCGTAGCGGCGGGGGCCGGCGGAGAGGTCGAGCACCTCGTCGGCGTGCATGCCGGCCAGCGCGACCTCGGAGGTGCCCACGAGGTAGAGGTCGTCGCGCTCGATCCGGTAGACCTCCTCGTCGTGCTCGCCGAGGAAGCCGGTGCCCTCCATGGCGTGCGGCTTGACCAGCGCCGGGGCGACGACGGGGGTGAAGCCGGCGGCCACCGCGCGGGTGATCGCCAGCTGGGCGAGCGCGAACTCCAGCAGTGCCCCCGGGCCGGTGAGGAAGTAGAAGCGGGCCCCGGAGACCTTCGCGCCGCGCTCCACGTCGATGGCGCCGAGGGCCTCGCCGACCTGCAGGTGGTCGCGGACCTCGAAGTCGTAGCGGGGCACCTCGCCGACGGTGCGCAGCGTCACCGCGTCGTCCTCGCCGCCGGGCGGGACGCCGTCGGCGACGACGTTCGGGATGGCCAGGTGCGCCTCGCGCAGCGCGGCGTCGGCCGCGCGCTGGGCCTCCTCGGCCTCCTTGACCTGCGCCGCGAGCGCCTTGGCGCGCTCCAGGACGGCGGGCCGCTCCTCCTTGCTGGCGCCGCGCACCGCCTGGGAGGCCGCCTTCTGCTCGGCCCGCAGGTCGTCGGCGCGCCGGACCGCCTCGCGGCGGGCGGCGTCGGCGGCCAGGAGCGCGTCGACCCGGGACTCGTCGGCGCCGCGGGCGCGCTGGCTGGCACGGACGACGTCGGGGTGCTCGCGCACCAGGCGCAGGTCGATCACACGCCGATCGTAGGAGCGCACCGCGGCGGGCACCCCGGCGGCGCGGGGCGGCCTCCCGCATCCGGGTGGGCCGGAGCGGCCGAACACCGGGCACCGGCGTCCGGGAGGAGGTCTCCGTGGCCCGACACGCGCCCGGCAGCCGGGGACGCTGGCTGCTGCTGACCACCGCCGTCGCCCAGGCGGTCGCCCCGCCGCTGGCCGGCTTCGAGCAGGGCTCGGGCAGCGACCCGGTGGTGGTGCCGCCCGGACCGTTCTTCGCCATCTGGGGGCCGGTCGTCCTCGGCTGCCTGGCCGCGGCGGTGTACGGCCTCCCGCTGCGGCGCGCGACGGCGGACCCCTGGCGCCGCGTGCAGGTGCCGCTGTCGCTGGCGCAGGTCGGCTTCGTGCTGTGGCTGGTGGCCGCGGCGACGGCGCCCGCCCTCACCGTCCCCGTCTTCGCGGCGGTGCTGGCGGTGCTGCTGGTCTGCCTGCGGACGGTCGTCGCGACGCCGGCCGACCGGACCACCCGCCTGCTGCTCGGCGGCACCGTCGGCCTCTACGCCGGGTGGACCAGCGCCGCGGTCTGGGTGAACACGGCCACCGTCCTGCCCGGGCGGCTGGTCGACGGCACCGCGGTCCCCGCGCTGCTGCTGGCCGGCGCCGCGGCGACCGCTGCCGCCGTCGCCTGGCGGGTGCACGGGCAGCCCGCCTACGTGGTCGCCGCGGGCTGGGCGCTGCTCGGCGCGCTCGTCTCCACCCTCGGCGCCGGGGCGACGGCGCTCGGGCTGGTCGCCGGGACCGGGCTGGCCGTGGTGGTGGCGGTCGCGCTGGTGTCCGCCCGCCGTCCCGCGCCGCGGGCCGGGCGCTGAGCAGCGCGGTCCCGGGAGACACGCGGAGGGACCTCGCCCGCGCGGCCGCTGCGGGACAATGGGGTCCATGCGCTTCATCGGCGGCAACCGCCCGGCCACCGACCTCACCTACGCCGACGTCTTCATGGTGCCCAACCACAGCACCGTGGGCTCGCGGCTCGAGGTCGACCTGACCACGCCGGACCGGGTGGGCACCACCATCCCGGTCGTCGTCGCCAACATGACGGCGATCAGCGGCCGCCGGATGGCCGAGACGATCGCCCGCCGCGGCGGCCTGGCGGTGCTCCCGCAGGACATCCCGGTCGACGTCGTGACCGAGGTCGTCTCCTGGGTGCACGCCCGCCACCCGGTCTACGACACCGCGATCACGCTGGCCCCGACGTCGACCGTCGGCGAGGCGCTGTCGCTGATGACCAAGCGGGCGCACGGCATCGTCGTGGTGGTCGACGACGGCGTGCCGGTGGGCGTGGTCACCGACGGCGCGTGCCGCGGCGTGGACCGGTTCAGCCAGCTCGGCCAGGTCATGGCCGAGCACCCGCTGACCATCCCCGCGGGCACCGACCTGCCCAAGGTGTTCGACGTGCTCTCCGGTGAGCGGGTCAGCGCCGCGCCGGTGGTGGAGGGCGACCGGCTGGTCGGCGTCATCACCCGCAAGGGCGCGCTGCGCTCGACGCTCTACACCCCGGCGGTCAACGCGACCGGGCAGCTGCTCACCTCGGCCGCCGTCGGCATCAACGGCGACGTCGCCGGCAAGGCATCGGCGCTGCTGGCCGCCGGCGTCGACGTGCTCGTCGTCGACACCGCGCACGGCCACCAGGAGAAGGCGGTCGAGGCGGTGCGCGCGGTGCGCGCGGTGGCCGGGTCGACGCCGGTCGTGGCGGGCAACGTGGTCACCGCCGAGGGCACCCGCGACCTCGTCCAGGCCGGCGCCGACGTCGTCAAGGTCGGCGTCGGGCCGGGCGCCATGTGCACCACCCGGATGATGACCGGCGTCGGGCGGCCGCAGTTCTCCGCCGTCGAGGAGTGCGCGGCCGAGGCTCACCGGCTCGGCCGGCACGTGTGGGCCGACGGCGGGGTGCGCCACCCGCGCGACGTCGCGCTGGCCCTGGCCGCGGGCGCGGCCAACGTGATGGTCGGTTCGTGGTTCGCCGGCACCTACGAGAGCGCCGGCGACATCCACGACGACGGCGGCCGGCTGTACAAGGAGTCCTTCGGCATGGCCTCGGCGCGCGCGGTCAAGGCGCGGACGGCGGCGCAGAGCGGCTTCGAGCGGGCTCGCGCCGGGCTGTTCGAGGAGGGCATCAGCTCCTCGCGCATGTACCTCGACCCGGCCCGGCCCGGCGTGGAGGACCTGGTCGACGGCATCGTCGCGGGGGTGCGCTCGTCGTGCACCTACGCCGGCGCCCGCACCATCGACGAGCTGCACGAGCGGGCCGTGGTGGGGGTGCAGAGCGCGGCCGGCTACGAGGAGGGCCGCCCGCTGCCGACCAGCTGGTGAGGCCGCTCCCCCGCGAGGTCTTCGAGTCGCTGGTCGCCGATGCCCTCGACGCGGTCCCGGCCGAGCTCATGGCGCTGCTGGACAACGTCGTCGTCCTGGTCGAGGACCGCAACGAGGACGAGCCCGACCTGCTGGGCCTCTACGAGGGCTACGCGCTCACCGAACGCGGCTGGCAGTACGGCGGCACGCTGCCCGACCGGATCATGATCTACCGCGAGGCCATCTGCGACGTCTGCGAGACCGCCGAGGAGGTGGTCGAGGAGGTGACGGTGACCGTCGTCCACGAGATCGCCCACCACTTCGGCATCAGCGACGAGCGGCTGCACGAGCTCGGGTGGGGCTGAGGCACCCGCGTACCGTGATCGCGTGCCATCCGACGTCGCCAAGGGCAGCGGACTGCCGATCAAGATGCTGCACGACCGGATCCTCGTGTCGCTGCGCAGGGAGGACGGCGAGCGGCGCTCGACCGGCGGCATCCTCATCCCGGCGACCGCGCAGGTGGCCAAGCGGCTGGTGTGGGGCGAGGCGCGCGGGGTCGGCTCGAGCGTCCGGCAGGTGAAGGTCGGCGACCAGGTGCTCTTCTCCCCCGAGGACCAGCACGAGGTCGAGGTGCACGGCGAGGAGCTGGTCATCCTCCGCGAGCGCGACGTGCACGCCGTCGCTGCCGAGCGGATCGAGGAGTCCACCGGCCTGTACCTGTAGGGGCGAGGCATAGGAGGCTTTCCGCACGTCTCGGGCGCCGAAACGTGCGGATAGCTTCCTATGCCTCGGGGCGTCCTTCAGCGGTGGGCCACCACCACCTCGGTCACCGCCGTGAGGAACCGGCGGACCACCGCGACCTCGGCGTCGGACATGTCCGCCATCGCCCCCACCACGTCGCGCTGCAGGCCGCCGAAGAACGCCGCGCCGGCGGCCATGGTCGGCTCGCTCATGTGCAGGACGACGCGGCGCCGGTCCTCGGGGTCGCGCACGCGGTGCACGTGCCCGGCCCGCTCGAGCCGGTCGACCAGCGCGGTCACTGACGCCGAGCTCAGGCCCACCGCCGCGCCGAGCGCGCCGGCCGTGAGCGGCTCGCCGCGGCGGGTGGCGTCCAGGATGGCCACCACGGCCCGCACGTCGGTGCGGCCCAGACCGTGCGCGTCGGCGAACCGCTGCCCGACTGCATCCACCTCCACGGTGAGACGCCGAAGGAGGAGTGCGACCTCCACCCGCTGGCCGTCGTTGCGCTCCATGCTCCACCCCCGTAATGTCTCGAATGTCTAGATTATCGCTGGTCGAGAGGAATGACCATGGCCCGTCGGGTCCGCTGGCTGCTCCCCCTGCTCGTCGTCTTCGCCTGGCTCGGCGCGGCCGCCCCCCTCGGTTCCCTCAGCGGCCAGCTGACCGGGCTCCAGGAGAACGACACCGCCGCCTTCCTCCCGGACAGCGCCGAGTCCACCCGGGTCGCGGAACTCGCCCAGGCCTTCTCCCCCACCGAGGCCATCCCGGCGATCCTGCTCTGGGAGGGCGACGGGCCGCTCGACCAGGCCACGCTCGGCGCCGTCGGCGAGGCGGTGCAGGAGGCCACGGCCGTCGCCGACGAGGCCGGCGCCCTGGTGGCGCCCGCCTCCCCGCCGATCCCGTCGGAGGACGGCGAAGCGGTGCAGGCGGTGCTGCCGCTCAGCCCGGAGCTCGGCGACGAGATCGTGACCGTGGTCGAGGACATCCGCGCGGCGATCGCCGTCGACGGCACCGACTCCTTCGTCACCGGGCCGGGCGGCATCTTCGCCGACTTCGCCAACGGCTTCGCCGGCATCGACGGACTGCTGCTGCTCGCGGCGTTCGGCGTGGTCCTGCTCATCCTCCTGGTGGTCTACCGCAGCCCGATCCTGCCGTTCCTGGTCATCGGCACCGCGGGTCTGGCGCTCACCGCGGGCAACGCCGTCGCCTACCTCCTGGCCGACGCCGACCTGATCACCGTCAACGGCCAGAGCCAGGGCATCGCGGCGATCCTGGTCGTCGGCGCGGCCACCGACTACGGCCTGCTGCTCGTCGCCCGCTTCCGCGAGGAGCTGCAGCGCGAGCGGTCCCGGTTCACCGCGATCCGGGTGGCCCTGCGCCGCTCGTGGGAGCCGATCGTGGCCTCGGGCGCGACCGTGGTCCTCGGCGTCCTCTGCCTGCTGTTCTCCGACCTGGCCTCCAACCGCGGGCTCGGGCCGATCTCGGCGGTCAGCGTCTCGCTCGCCGTCGTCGCGGCGCTGACCTTCCTGCCGGCCGCGCTGGCGCTGCTCGGCCGCGCCGCCTTCTGGCCCTTCCGCCCGCAGGTCGGCCAGCGCCCGCGCGAGGGCCGCGGCTGGCAGCGGGTCGCCGCGCTGGTCGGCCGCCGGCCGCGGCGGGTCCTGGCCCTGAGCACGCTGGCGCTGGTGGCCGCGGCCGTCTTCGCGCCCACCTACGACGCGGACGGCATCACCTTCAGCGACGCCATCCGCGGCGAGTCCAACGGCGTCGACGGGCAGGAGGCGCTGGCCCGCCACTTCGACGCCGGTTCCGGCAGCCCGACCGTCGTCATCACGCCCGAGGACAGCTGGCAGGAGGTGGCCGAGACGGCGGCCGCCGTGGAGGGCGTGGCCTCGGTCGCGCCGTTCACCGGCACCGACGGGCCGCCGCAGCCCGGTGCCGACCCGGCCGTCATCGACGGGCAGGTCCGCCTCGACGTGACCCTCGCCGTCGCCGCCGACAGCACCGAGGCGATCGAGGTCGTCCAGGAGCTGCGGACGGCGCTCGACGACGCCGACCCGGCCGCCCTGGTCGGCGGGGACACCGCGGCCAACCTCGACGCCCGCGAGACCGCGGCCCGCGACCTGCGGGTGATCGTGCCCAGCGTGCTGGTGGTCATCACCGTGGTGCTGGCGCTGCTGCTGCGCTCCCTGGTGGCCCCGCTGCTGCTGCTGGCCAGCGTCGTGCTCAGCGTCGGGGCCACGGTCGGCGTGGCCGCGCTGCTCTTCGACAGCGTCTTCGGCTTCCCCGGCAGCGACCCCGGCATCCTGCTCATCGGGTTCGTGTTCCTCGTCGCCCTGGGGATCGACTACAACATCTTCCTCATGACACGGGCTCGCGAGGAGTCCGAGAAGCACGGCACCCGCGACGGCGTCCTGCGGGCCCTGGCGGTGACCGGCGGGGTCATCACGTCGGCCGGGATGGTGCTGGCGGCCACCTTCGGGGCGCTGTCGGTGCTGCCGCTGCTGTTCCTGACCCAGCTGTCGTTCCTCGTGGGCTTCGGCGTCCTGCTCGACACCTTCGTCGTCCGCTCGCTCGTGGTGCCCTCGGCGGTGCACCTGCTGGGCGACCGCACGTGGTGGCCCAGCGCGCTGTCCCGCCGGCGCGCGCCCGAGCCGGAGCGCGAGCTCGAACCGGCCTGACGCGGGCACTTCCGCGGGAGTGCACGAGCGGGCGCTCAGACCTCGCCGGCGCGCAGGCGGGCCAGCCACTGCCCGGCCTCGGTGAAGGCCGCGTCGGCCGACTCGTCGGGGACGGGGCGGTTGGTGCGGCCGTCGGCCCGCGGGTAGGAGCCGAGGAAGCGCACGTCCTCGCACACCCGGTGCAGCGCGGCCAGCGCCTCGCCCACCCGGGCCTCGGCAACGTGGCCCTCGCAGTCGAGGGAGAAGGAGTAGACCCACAGCCGGTCACGGGTGGGCCGCGACTCGATGCGGGTGAGGCTGATCCCGCGGACGGCGAACTCGCGCAGCACGTCGAGCAGGGCGCCGGTGCGGTCGGCGACGACGACCACCAGCGAGGTCTTGTCGTTGCCCGTCGGCGCCGGCAGCGCGCCGGGCCGGGAGACCAGCACGAAGCGGGTGACCGCGCCCGGGTGGTCGGCGACGTCCTCGGCCAGCGGCACCAGCCCGTAGCGCTCGGCCGCGATCGGCGCGCAGACGGCGGCGTCGTGCTCGCCCTCGGCCACGGCGCGTGCGGCGGCCGCCGTCGAGGAGGCCGGGAGGGTCGGGACGCCGGGCAGCAGGCCGGCCACCGTGCGCGCGGTCTGGGCGAGCGCGTGCGGGTGGCTGACCACGCTGCGCACCCGGTCGGGGGTGGTGCCCGGGCGCACGGCGAGGACGAAGGAGACGGTCAGGAACACCTCGCGGACGACCACCAGCGGGTCGCCCTCGGCCAGGCCGTCCATCGTCGCGGGGACCGAGCCCTCGACCGAGTTCTCCAGCGGCACGAGGGCGGCGTCGGCCTCGCCGGCGCACACCGCGGCCAGTGCCGCCGGGACGCTCGCCGCCGGCTGCCGGACCCCCTCGCCAGGGGCGACGGCCCTGCTGAGCGCGGCTTCGGCGAAGGTACCCTCGGGCCCGAGATAGGCGAACCGCGTCGGAGGGGTCTGCAGCACCCGACGAGGGTAGTGCGGTCGGACGGGGATCCCCGGTCCCGTCTGGGGAGGACCGCCTCGCCGCCGGTCGAGCCGTGGCCGGACGTCCGGTGTCGAGGAGGAGGGATGCGTGCCCCCCAGCCCTGCTGCCCTCACCGACGGTGACCTCGAAGCTGCGCTCCGACGCCTCCTGGCGGCCAGCTCGCGGGAGGACGCCGACGCGTTCCGCGCCGAGCTCGACGACGCCGAGGCCGCGCTGGCCGCCGTCGGGGACCCCGGCTGGGCGGCCTGGCGCGGGGCGCTCGCGGCCCGTCGCGGGCTGGTCGACGGTGACCGGGACGCCGTCGCGGCCGGCACCGCCGCCGCCCGCGAGGCCCTCGGCGCGTGTCCGGCCTCGGCGTCGACGGCCCTGGTGCTGGCCTACCTCGCTCACGTCGAGGCCGCGGCCGACCACCTCGACACCGCGATGCTGCTGGCCGTCGACGCCAGCCTGCTGACCGAGCAGGTCACCGCCGCCGACCCCGCTCCCGGTGAGTCGCCGCGCGCGCTGCACCAGGCCCACCTCTGGCTCTCGCTCACCCTCACCGCGCTCGACCTCGAGGAGCTCGCCGTCGCCCAGGCCGAGCAGGGCCACGCCGTCGCGGCCCGGCTGCCCGACCTCGTCGACCGCTGGCAGCTGCTGCGGCTGTGCGCGCAGCAGAACGTCGAGCTGGCGCAGACGCTGCGCCGCCGGGGGCAGGCCGGGCGAGCCCGCGAGCTGGCCGGCACCGCGATCGCCGCGGCGCAGGACGCCCGGGCGCTGGCCGTCGAGCCCGAGCCCGGCGACCAGGACCTGCTCGACGTCGTCCAGGCGTGGGCGCTGTCCTGCCACGACGACCTCGACGACGCCCTCGGCCCGCTGCGGTCGGTGCACCGGCGGGTCCACCGCACCGGCAGCACGTGGCTGCGCGGCTTCGCCGACCTCGCGCTGGCCCGGCTGCTGACCCGGCTCTCCCAGGCCAACACCGGCGGCGGGGGCGGCGAGGAGGCCGCCGACCTGCTCGTCGACGCCTCGGGCGCGTTCGCCGCCTCCGCCGACCGCCGCCGCTACCGGCAGTGCCTGCTCGAGCTCGGCCAGGCCACCGCGGCGATGGGCCGCCCCGCCGAGGCGCTGTACTGGCTGGAGGCCTACCGCGCCGACACCGGCCGGGCGCACGCGCGCAGCCGGGAGCTGTGGGCGGAGATGTTCGTGCGGCGCAGCCGGCTGCGCGAGACCGAGCGGCAGGCCGCCGTCCTGCGCCGGCACGCCCTGGAGGACCCGCTCACCGGGCTGGGCAACCGGCGCAGCGCCGAGCGCCGTCTCGCGGGGCTGCGGCCGGGCGCCGAGCCGTTGTCGCTGGCCGTCGTCGACGTCGACCGGTTCAAGGAGGTCAACGACGACACCTCCCACACGCACGGCGACGAGGTGCTGCGGCGGGTTGCGGCGCTGCTCCGCGACCACAGCCGGGCCGGTGACGAGGTCTACCGGTGGGCCGGGGACGAGTTCCTCGTGGTGCTGCCGTCGTCGACCCCGGCGCAGGCGCTGGCCGCGGCCGAGCGGCTGCGGGCCGCCGTCGCCGACGCCGACTGGGGCGACCTGCCGCTGTCCGAGCCGATCACCGTGAGCATCGGGGTGGCCACGGCGCCCGCCGACGACCGCGCCGCGCCGGCCGGCTGGCGCGCGCTGTTCGACACCGCCGACCTGCACCTGTTCTCCGCCAAGCGTGGCGGGCGCAACCGGGTGCGCGCGCCGGGCCTCGTCGACGACCCCGACGGCAGCGCCGACCTCGACGACCTCGACGGGGCGTCGGCGTGACGCAGCGGCCCGCCTGGGGCGCCAGTGACGGGACGGACGACCGGGTGGACGGCCCCCGGCGTGCCGGTGCCCCGGCGCTCGACTCCCCCGCGGACGACGTGCACAGTGCGCTGGTGCCACCGGGAGCCCTGCACCACCGGGTGACCGCCGCCCTCGCCAACTGGCAGCTCGACGACGCCGAGCGGCTGCTCTCGGTCGCCGACCCCTCCTCGCCCTACGCGGCGCCCGCGGACACCCCCGACGGCGACACGTCCGGCCTGGGCCGCGCCTGGGCCGACACCCTCCGCGCCGAGCTGCTGGTCCGCCGGCTGCGGGTCGCCGGGTTCACGCTGGTCGGCGAGCCCCTCGACGCGCCGGGGGTCACCGAGTCGCTCGACCTGCACGCCGGCGTCGCCGACGTGCTCGACCGCGGGGTGGGCGCGGCGGCCGGGCCGGGCGGCGGGGACGGCGACCCGCGGTCGGAGTCGGCCGCGCACGCCGCCCTCGCGATCGCCCTGGTGCGCTCGGCCAAGGCCGCCTTCGACGCCAGCGACGACGACCTGCAGCGCGCCGCGGGGCTGGCCCGGCACGCCCGCATCGAGCTGCTCTCCCGCCGGATCGACGCCGCGATGGACGAGGCGGTCGAGGCCGCGAGCCTGCTCGACCCGGGGCTGCCGCCGAGCGCCCTGCTGGTCGACACGCTGGGCACGCTCGCCGGCGTCCTGGCCGACCTCGAGCTGATGCCGCTGGCGCTGGACTACCAGCGCCGCGCCCTGGAGACGGCGACCGCGGCCGCCCGGGCCGACGTCCTCGGTCCCGACGACCCCGACGTGCTCGTCCCGCGCGCGGCCACCTGCCTGGGCGAGCTGTGCGCCGAGCTGGGCGAGGCCCTCCTCGACGACGGCGACCCCGCGTCCGCGCAGCCGCGCTTCGCCGAGGCGCGCGAGCTGGCCGAGCAGGCGCTGGCCCAGCTGCCGCCGGACGCCGCGGGCGTCGTCGCCGCGCAGGTGGTGCACGGCTGGGCGCTGGTCGGCCTGGGCGAGCACGCCGCGGCCACCGGCCCGCTGCGCGCCGCCGTCCGCACCGCCAGCGCCCGGGGCGACCGCGCGTTGCTGGCCTCGGCGATGCTGGCGCTGGGCCGCGCGCTGCGGCGGCAGGGCGACGGCCGGGGCGCCGACCGGCAGCTGGCCAAGGCGCTGGCGCTGGCCACCGAGCACGGCCTGCCGCGGCTGCGGCGGGCGGCGCTGCGCGAGCTGTGCACGCTGCACGCCGAGCTCGACGACGCCGGCCGGGCGCTGCCCTACCTGCAGGCCTACCTCGCCGACGAGCTCGACCGGGTCGACGAGCGGCGCACCCGCTGGGTGGAGCTGTTCGGCCGGCGCAAGAGCCTGCTGGAGAACGAGCGGGCCGCCGGCCAGCTGCGCCGCCAGGCCTACGAGGACCCCCTCACCCACCTGCCCAACCGCCGCTACGCCGAGGCGCGCCTCGACGGGCTGCTCAGCGCGGGCACCACGCCGGCGCTGGCGGTGGTCGACGTCGACCGGTTCAAGGCGATCAACGACGCCGTCGGGCACCCCGGCGGGGACGCGGTGCTGCGCGCGGTGGCCGACCTGCTGCTGGCCGGCTGCCGCGACACCGACGAGGTGTGCCGGTGGGCCGGCGACGAGTTCGTCGTGCTGCTGCCCGACACCACCGCCGAGCAGGCCGAGCACGCGCTGGAGCGGGTCCGCCGCGCCGTGGCCGCCCACGACTGGACCGCGCTGGGCCTGCGCGTGCCGGTGACCATCAGCGTCGGCATCGCCTCGGCCACCCGCGGCGACGACCGCCGCACGCTGTTCGCCGCTGCCGACGGCGTGCTGTACGACGCCAAGCGCAGCGGACGCGACCGCGTCGTGGCGCTGTCCGCGCTCACCCAGACCCGCGCTCCCGGCACCGCGCCCGACGAGGCGCCGCCCGCGGCGGCGCGGCCGGTCCCGGGGGGGGGGGGGCGGCGGGGGCGCCGGCGGGGGGGGTGGGCCCGGGGGGGGGGCCCGCCCCCCCCCCCCGGCTCGCGCGGGCCGCCGGCCGCGCGCCCCCCCCCGCGGCCCCCCCCCCCCCCCCCCCCCCCCCCCCCCCCCCCCGCCCCCCGCCGCCCCCCCCGCCCCCCCCCCCCCCCCCCCCCTGGACCCCGTCGGCGGCTTCTCGCCGCTGCTGGCCGACCCCCCGCTGTCCCTGGGCAGTCCGGGCGAGCCGCCGCTGACGCCCGGGCCCGCGCCCGCCGCACCCCCGGCCGCGCCCCCGGCGCCGGCCGAGCCCGACGTCATCTGGGGCGTGGGCCGCTCGACCGAGCAGGTCCTCGCGCTGGTCCGGGAGACCCGCGCCGCGCACCCCGACCGACCCGCGCTGGTCGTCCGCGCCAGCGCCGACACCCTCGTCGCGCTGGCCTCCGCGCACCCCGGCTCCACGGTCGACGCGGCGGCGATGTCGGCCGCGGTCGGGCCGGTCCCCGACCCGGTCGGGCGGGTGGGTGTGCTGTGCGCCGGCACCGCCGACGCGTCGGTGGCCGCCGAGGCGGCGTTCGTCGCGCGGGTCACCGGCACCGAGGTGGTGCGCGTCGACGACGTCGGCGCCGGCCGGCTGCGGCCGCTGCTCACCGACCGCACCCTGCTCGACGACGTCGACTGCCTGGTCGTGGTCGCCGGGCTCGACGCCTCGCTGGCCGGGACGGTCGGGGCGATGACCGACGTGCCGATCGTCGCGGTGCCCACCTCGACCGGGCAGCCGGGGTCGTTCGGCGGGTTCGGCGCGCTGCTGACGATCCTCACCTCGGCCTCGCCCGGCGTCGTCGTCAGCAACATCGACAACGGCCACGCCGCCGGCGTCTTCGCCGCCCGCATCGCCCGCCGCGCCGCGAGATAGGTGCCATTAGCGCTACAAAGGCCCCCCGGGGGCCTTTGTAGCGCTAAAGGCACTTCCCGGGGTCCGGGACCGGACCGCGGGCAGGGGCCGGGGGCGCAGACCACTCGCCTGGATTGGCCTGCGATCGGCGGACCGGCCCTGTCGCAGGATCGGGTCGTGCGCCAGTTCCCCGGACCCCGCCGCCTCGCTCAGCTCTACGCCGGGCTGGTGCTCTACGGCCTGTCGATGGCCCTGCTGGTGCGCTCGGGCCTGGGGGTCATGCCGTGGGACGTGCTGCACCAGGGACTGTCCCGCCAGCTCGGCTGGTCCCTCGGCGTGGTCACCATCGTCGTCGGCGCGCTGGTGCTGCTGGCCTGGGTGCCGCTGCGCGAGCGGCCGGGGCTGGGCACGGTCAGCAACGTCGTCGTCATCGGCCTGGCCCTGGACGCCGCGCTCGCCGTCCTCCCGGAGCCGGGGTCCCTGCCCCTCCGGGTCGCGCTCGTGCCGGCCGGCATCCTGCTCAACGCCGTCGCGACCGCCGCCTACATCGGCGTGCACCTCGGCCCGGGTCCGCGGGACGGGCTGATGACCGGCCTGGTCCGCCGCACCGGGCGCTCGGTGCGTCTGGTGCGCACGTCGATCGAGGTGGCGGTCGTGGCCGCGGGCTGGCTGCTCGGCGGCACCCTCGGCGTCGCCACCGTGCTCTACGCGCTGGCCATCGGACCGCTGGTGCACGCCCTGCTGCCCCGGCTGTCGGTGCGGCCGCCCGTCCCGGCGGTGCCCGCGTAGCCCACCCGGGCCTGTCTAGCGCTGACGGCTGGCCGCCACCCGGGGAGCGAGACCGCGGGCGGTCACCGGGACGACGGCGGCGAACAGCACCGCCACCGCCACCGCCCCGCCCAGCGCCCACGCGGCGAACACCAGCAGCGCGGCGGCCTCGATGCCCAAACCCGCGACCGAGGTGACCGTCGCCCGCACCGCGGCGGGCACCTGCTCCTGCAGCCGCGTCTCCCCCACGACGAGCACCGCCAGGTACAGCCCGTAGGACACCGCGACCGCGGCGACGGCGGCCGGGTGGTCCACCGCCGCACCGGCCGCGAGGAGCGCCGCCGACAGCAGCAGCAGGAGCGGCAGCGCCCGCGAGGGCAGCCGCGCCGCCCGGCCGGCCAGCGCCGCACCCGCCGCCCCGGCCAGCGCGACGACGAGGACGGCGGCCGGCACCAGCTCCGTCGTCACGCCCTGGTCTCGGGCCATGACCGGGAAGTACTCCTCGATCGCGTCCAGCCCGCCGAGCAGGGCGACGGCGACGACCACCACCCGCACGCGCGGGCGGCGCAGCGCGGTGCCGACCGCCCTGCGCAGCGGGACCTCCGGCTCGTCGTCGTCGGCCGTGCGCGGCGGCTCGGGGAACCGGGTGGCCAGGACCGCGGCGGCCAGGCAGACGACCACGCTGACCCAGCCGACCAGGGCGTAGCCGCCGGCCTGCACCAGCACCCCGGCCAGCAGCGCGGTCGGCACCTGCACCAGCAGCTCGGCCGCCGTCGTCGCGCCGTGCACGCGGACGTAGGCGTCCTCCGCGCCGACGGCGGCCAGGCCGTCGTAGACCAGCGCCTCGGCCGCGCCGGAGGCCAGCGCACCGCCGACGCCCCAGACGACGAAGCCGGCGGCGAAGCCCGGCAGGCCGGGCGCGACCGTCCACAGCACGAAACCGGCCGCCTCCAGCACGCCGGCGAGGACGAGCGCGCCGCGGCGGGACCAGCGGTCGGCGAGCACACCGGTGGGGACCTCGGCCAGCAGGGCGGTCACCGACCACAGCGCGAACAGCGCCGACACCTGCGCCTGCGACAGCCCCGTGTCGAGGAACAGCAGCGCGTACAGCGGGTAGACCGGGGCGAGACCGGACAGCGCGGTCCAGGCCACGGCCAGGCGGGCCAGTGGCCGGGCGGCGGCCGGCAGCGGGGAGCGGGACGGGCGTCAACGGAAGGGCACGGGCGGACCGTAACCGGAGCCACACCCGCGCGCACCGGGTTTACCGCGGGCCCTCGGCTAGGGTGGGCGGCCGAGAAGGGGAGTAGCCCCCCGTCCGCTGGTCGACACGCTGGCGCCACCGCGGTGGCGCCCGGTCAGCGGGCCCGCGCCCCGCGCGGGTGGGCGAGACCTTCGACCGAGCAGTCGTCGCACTGCCGGTCGGAGGCCTGCGCCCCCGCCCGGCCGTGCCGAGCGGAAGTGAGTCCCACCCGTGATCGTGCTGTCCGTCGTCGCGACGGCGTTCCTCCTCGTCCTGCCGGTGGAGCTGCCGGACAAGACGCTGTTCGCGAGCCTGGTGCTGGCCACCCGGTTCCCACCGCTGCCGGTGTTCGTCGGCGTCGGCACCGCGTTCGGCCTGCAGGTGGCCATCGCCGTCACCGCCGGGAGCCTGCTCTCGCTGCTGCCCGAGGCGCTGGTGGCCGGGGTCGTCGCGGTGCTGTTCCTCGTCGGCGCGGTGCTGCTGTGGCGCAGCGCCTCGGAGGGGCCCGAGGACGGCGGGGAGGCCGCGGAGGCCCGGGAGCGGACGTCGTTCCTGCGGGCGGCCGCGATCTCCTTCGGCGTGCTCTTCGCCGCCGAGTGGGGTGACCTCTCCCAGCTGGCGACCGCCGGGCTGGCGGCCCGCTTCGACGCCCCGGTGTCGGTGTTCCTCGGGGCGTGGGCCGCGCTGCTCACCGTCTCGGCCCTGGCGGTCTTCCTGGGCAGGACGCTGGCCGACCGGCTACCCGTGGCCCTCATCCGCCGGGCCGCCGCGGTGCTGTTCGTGGTCTTCGCCGTCTTCGCCGCCGTGGAGGCCGTGCGCGCGCTCACCTGATCGGGGGACGCCCCCGCCCGGTCGCTGCAGCCGGCCCCGGGCGGGGCCGATCCCCGGTGCCATGCGCGTCTGCACCCCGCCCGAGGAAGTCGCCGAGCTGCGTGCCCGGCAGGCCCGGCTCCTGCACGACCTCGGCGTCCTGGACGCCACCGAGGACGCCGAGCTGGCCGCCGTCGTCCGGGTCGCCGCGGCCGTCACCGGGGTGCCCTGCGCGACGGTCAACCTGCTCGACACCCGCTGGCAGCACCCGCTCGCGCCCCACGGCTTCACCGGGGCGAGCACGCCGCGCGAGGAGTCGCTGTGCGCGACCACGACCGCCGGCACCTCGCGGCCGGCGGTGTACGACGACCTCGCCACCGTGCCCGCGTTCGCCGACAACCCGTGGGTCGACGGCCGCCGCGCGCGGGTGCGCGCCTACGCCAGCGCCCCCCTCGTCGTCGACGGGAGGACGGTGGGCACGCTGTGCGTCTTCGACGAGGCCCCGCACGCCTTCGCCCCGGACGTCGGCGAGCGGCTGGCCGACCTGGCCTCGGTCGTGGTGGCGCTCTTCCAGCGCCGCCGGCAGGCCCGCGCGCTCGCCGACCTGGCCGTGGCCAACGCCGCCGCGCGCGACCAGGCGGAGACCGCCGCCGCCCACGCCGGCCGCTCGGAGGCCTTCACCCGCGCGCTGCTGGAGGCGCTGCCCGTGGGCGTGGTCGCCGCGGACGCCGACGGCGGGATCACCCTGGTCAACCGCGTCGCCCGTGCCTGGCACGGGCTCGACGCGGCGTGGACGCCCGACACCCTCACCTCGAGTCCCGCCGTCGCCGCGGCCTTCGGGCTGACCGCCGCGGACGGCCGGCCCCTGGCGCAGGACGAGCTGCCCGTGCGGCGCGTGCTCGCCGAGGGCCGGGTCCGCGACGCCGCGGTGGCGATCACCAAGGCCGACCGGCCGACGCGGCAGCTGCGTGCCTCCGGCGACCGGGTGGTCGACGCCGCCGGGCGGATGACCGGCGCCGTCGTCGCGATGATGGACGTCACCGCGCAGGGCGAGCTCGAGGCCCGGCTGCGCGAGGCGGCCCTGCACGACGCGCTGACCGGCCTGCCCAACCGGGCGCTGCTGCTCGACCGCATCGCCCAGGCGCTGCGGGTGCAGGCGCGCGAGGGGCTGCCGGTCGCGCTGCTCTACTGCGACCTCGACGGCTTCAAGACCATCAACGACACGCTCGGGCACGCCGCGGGCGACGCCGCGCTGCTGCGCACGGCGCGCACGCTGACCGCCGTCGTGCGCCCGGGGGACACCGTGGCCCGCATCGGCGGCGACGAGTTCGTCGTCCTGTGCCCCGGCACCGCCACCACCGCGGCGGCGCACGCGCTCGCCGGCCGGATCGGCCAGGCCCTGGGCGAGCCCGCCGACGGCGGCCCGCCGCTGCGCTCGAGCACCGGGGTGACCCTCTCCCGGCGCGGCGACACCCCCGACACGCTGCTGCGCCGGGCCGACGCGGCGATGTACGCGGTCAAGCGCTCGCGCCGCTGACCCCGGGCGGGACCAGCGCCAGCCGCGTCACCAGCGCGCCGACCTGCTCCTCGGGGTCCGCCCACGGCCGGGCCCGGCTCCCCGCCCACAGCGTCACCAGCCCGTGCAGCGCCGTCCACACCAGGGCGGCGTCGGCGCGCGGGTCGGTGCTGGCCGAGCGGCCGGCCTCCACGCAGGCGGTGACGGCACGGACGAGGACGGCGAAGGCGCGGTCCCCCGCGGGCACCTGCCGGCTGCCGAACATGGCCCGGTAGCGGCCCGGAGCGGCCAGCCCGCTGCGCACGTAGGCCCGGCAGCCGGCCAGCAGCCGGTCGACGGGGTCGGCGACGCCGTCGGTGGCCGCGGCGATCCCGGCCACCAGCTCGGTGAACCCCCGCTCGACGACGGCGTCGAGGAGGGCGTCGAGGTCGGCGAAGTGCCCGTAGACGGCCGGCGCGCTGACCCCCGCCTCCCGGGCGACCCCGCGCAGCGTCACCGCGTCGGCCGAGCCGGTGCGCTCCACCATGGTCGCCGCGGCGGTCAGCAGGTCGCTGCGGAGGTCGCGGGGCACGGAATCGCACTTTACACACGTTAAGGTCCCGGTCTACGGTGGCTTTACACCTGTTAAGTCGCCGAGGAGGACCCCGTGCCCGCCATCCCCGACCTGCCCTGGACCGCCGGCCGCGCGGTCGAGGGCCCCGGCGTCGTCCTCCTCACCGAGCTGCGGCTGCGCCGGTTCACCGACGTCCCGGCGTTCTTCGCCTCGGCGCTGGCGATCCGCCGCCAGGTGGCCGCCTCCCCGGGCGCGCGCTCGCTGCTGCTGCGCGCGCAGCCGCTGGCCCGGACCTTCACCACCGTGTCCTGGTGGGACGACGAGGCCGCCGTCCGCGCCTTCGCCCGCACCGACCCGCACCGGTCGGCGATGCGCCGCTGGGCGCCCCGGCTCCGCACGTTCGGCAACCACACGCTGCCCGGCGACGGCACCGCCCCCACCGTCGACGGCGCCCGCGCCGCGGCGGCCGCGTCCCCGGCGTGACGGCGGCGGCGCCGTCGGCGGGAGGTGGCACCATCGCCGTCGATGGACGCCGCGGTCGAGGTCGCCGAGCTGGTCAAGCGCTACCCGGGCCGGCCGGCGAACGCCGTCGACGGGGTGTCGTTCACCGTCGACCGCGGTGAGGTCTTCGGGCTGCTGGGCCCCAACGGCGCGGGCAAGACCACGACGATCGGCGTCCTGACCACCCGCGTGCTGCCCACCGGCGGGACCGCGCGGGTGGCCGGGGTCGACGTCGCCGCCGACCCGGTCACCGCGCGCAGCCGGCTGTCGGTGGTGCCGCAGCGCTCCAACCTCGACCGGTCGCTGACCGCCCGGCAGAACCTGGTCTTCCACGCGGCCTACCACGGTGTCGGACGCGCCGAGCGGAACCGCCGGGCCGACGAGCTGCTCGAGCGGCTGGGCCTCGGCGACCGCGGCGGCGACCGGGTGGACGACTACTCCGGCGGCATGGCGCAGCGGCTGCTCATCGCACGGGCCCTGATGCACGCCCCGCAGGTCGTCTTCCTCGACGAGCCGAGCACCGGCCTGGACCCGCAGGCCCGGCTGTTCGTGTGGGAGCGGGTGCGGGAGATGCGCGACACCGGCGTCACGGTCGTGATCACCACGCACGACATGGAGGAGGCCGCGGCGCTGGCCGACCGGGTCGGGATCATGGACCGCGGCCGGCTGCTCGCGCTGGACACCCCGGCCGCGCTCACCCGGTCGCTGCCGGGCAGCGCCACCCTCGAGGTCGACGTCGAGCGGGCGCCCGCGGACAGCGACGAGGCGGTGCTGGCCGCACTCGGCGCACTGCCGCAGACGGAACGGGTGGAGCCGGTGGCCGACGCCGCGGGCCTGCGCGCCCGGCTCTACCTCTCCGCCGACGCCGCCTCGACGGTCGGCCCGGTGTCCGACGCGCTGACCGCGCGGGGCGCCCGGCTGACCGGGGTGCGGATCGGCGAGCCGAGCCTGGAGGACGTGTTCCTCAGCCTGACCGGACGGGAGCTGCGATGACCACCGAGGCCACGGGCCGGGCCGCGACGGTGCTCGCGCCGCTGCGGTCGACCCGGCCGGACGTGGGGCGGGCCTTCACCGCGCTGCTGTGGCGCGACCTGTTCGTCACCGGCCGCGAGTTCGTGCCGTTCCTGCTGCAGGTGGTGCTGCAGCCGGTGTTCCTGCTGTTCGTCTTCGGCAAGGTGCTCGTCGAGCTCGGCTTCGCCTCCACCGCCTACTCCGGGGTGCTGCTGCCCGGGGTCATCGCGCTCGCGGCCTTCCTCACCGCGCTGCAGAACACCGCCTTCCCGCTGGTCATCGACTTCTCGTTCACCAAGGAGATCGAGGACCGGCTGCTCGCGCCGCTGCCCACCGCGCTGGTCGCCGTCGAGAAGATCGTCTTCGCGACGGCGCGGGCGCTCGTGGTGGCGGTGGTCATGTTCCCCATCGGCTGGTGGGTGCTCGGCTCGCTGCCGGTGACGTGGGGCGACGTGCCGCTGCTGGCGGCCTTCCTCGTGCTGGGCTCGCTGGTCGGCGCCGCGATGGGCATGGTGCTGGGCACCTTCGTGCGGCCCAACCGGATCAACGTCGTGTTCGCCGTCGTGCTGACCCCGCTGCTGTTCACCGGCTCCACCCAGTTCCCGTGGCCGGCGCTGGACCAGCTGCGCTGGTTCCAGGTGGTGTGCGCGGTCAACCCGCTCACCTACCTCAGCGAGGCGCTGCGCGCGGAGATGACCCCGGACGTGCCGCACCTGCCGCTGCCGGTGTGCGCGCTCGCCCTGGCCGGGTTCCTCGCGGTGTTCGGCGTGCTGAGCCTCGTCGGCTTCCGCCGCCGCGCCCTCGACTAGGGCCCGCTCCCTCACCGGGCCGGCAGGCTGTGGTCGAGGTGGACGAGGACCGCGAGGACCCGGCGGTTGTCGTCCGGTCCCGGCTCGAGCTCCAGCTTGGCGAAGACGGCGGCGATCACCCCCTCGACCGTCTTGACCGCGACCTCCAGGCGCTCGGCGATGGCGCGATTGGACCGTCCCTCCGCCACGAGGCGCAGGACGCTCCGCTCCCGGCCGGTCAGGCGGACGAGACGGTCCTGCCGCCGCCGGGTCCGGACCAGCTCCTCCACGACGGCCGGGTCGACGGCCGTCCCGCCGGCGCCGACGCGCTGGGCGGCCTCGACCAACTGGCCGCCCTCGGCGACGCGGTCCTTCAGCAGGTAGCCGACACCGCCGACCCCGTTCCCGAGCAGGCGCAGGGCGTAGTCCGGCTCCAGGTACTGCGACAGCACCAGGACGCGGACGTCGCCGTCGTACCGGTCCCTGACCTGCACCGCCGCGTGCAGTCCGGCGGCGCCCCCGGGAGGCATCCGGATGTCGACGACGGCCAGCTCCGGCCGGAGGTCGGCCACGGCACGGAGCAGCTCACCGGCCGTCCTGGCCTCGGCGACGACGTCCATCCCGGCGCCGGCCAGGATGCGCACGACACCGGCCCGGATCACCGCCGAGTCGTCGGCCACGATCACCCGCACGGGATCTCCGCCCGCAGCCGCGTCCCGCCGCCCCGGGGACTCACCACCCGGACGCTGCCGGAGAGCGCGTCCAACCGGTCGGTGAGGCCCTCCAGCCCCGATCCGCGCGCGGGGTCGGCCCCGCCGGCTCCGTCGTCGGTGACCTCGATGACGAGGTGCCCGGCGTCCCGGGAGATGGAGACGGCGGCCCCGCTGGCGCGGGCGTGCCTCGTCACGTTCGTCAGGGCCTCGGCGACGACGTGGTAGGCGGCGGCCTCCACCCCCGCGTCGAGCCGGCCGCACCGGACGTCGAGGTCGACGGGCACCGCCGCGCGCCGGGCCAGCCCGGCCACCGCGGGCCGGAGTCCCTCCTCCGTCAGGACGGTCGGGTGGATGCCGCGCGCCAGCTCCCTGAGCTCGACCACCGCGGCCCGCAGCTCCTCGGCGGCCTCGTCGAGGCGGCCCACGACCTCGGGGCCGGCACCGGCCGCCCGGGCGGCGTCCCTGGCCTGCTGGAGGCACAGCGCCACGCCGACGAGCCGCTGCTGCGCCCCGTCGTGCAGGTCCCGCTCGATGCGGCGGCGCTCCCGGTCCCCCGCTTCGAGGAGGCGGGCGCGCGACGCCCGGACCTGCTCCAGCCGGGCACGGTCGAGCTCGGTCAGGCGCTCGTTCTCGACGGCCAGGCGGAGGACGGCGGTCGCGGCGGCCACCAGCCCGGGGTCCTCGCGCAGGGCGGGGTCGTGGACGACGGCGGCGACGGGCCCGTGCCGGCCGGCCAGCACCGTGCGGGCGGTCCGGTGGTCCTCGGGGGGGAGGTCGGTCGGCTGCCCCGAGGAGGTCGTCCACGTGCCCGTCGGTTCCCGCAGGTACAGGCGCAGGGCGGGATCGCCCAGGGCCACCCGGAGCGCGTCGCGCAGCCGGCGCGGATCCGCTCCGCCGTCCAGTTGGAGGGCCAGCCGGGCGATGGCACCGCGCCGGAGGCGCAGTCGCAGGGCGCCGGCCAGGAAGCCCAGCGGCACGAGGGCGACGGCGCCGAGGATCGTCCACGCGGCGATCTCCCGCCAGGGCTCCTCGAACGGCAGCAGTGGGTACCGGCCGAGCACCAGGGCCACGATCTCCGCGGCGTCGTAGGCGGCCACGAGCGCGGCCACCGTGCCCGCGAGGACGACCGGCCGCAGGATCCGCCGTGCCGCCGGGGCGCTGGAGCGGAGGCGCCGCAGAGCCCGCACGACGACCCCGAGCGAGGCGAGCACGACGAGCGCGCTCGTCCACAGCTGTGCCTGCTCGAAGAGCACCTGGTGCTCGACCACCGCGAACGGGTTCTCGGACCCGGTGCAGGGACAGCCCACGAGGAGCCTGGACGCGGTCCGGACCAGGTACCCAGCGGCCAGGGCGGCGAGGACGACCCGGTCCCACCGCCGCAGGCGGGCGTCCGGGAAGGTGAGGGTCAGGAACGCGAGCAGCAGGTCGTAGTAGCGCTCGAAGGCGAACCCGAGCACCGCCCACGGCACCAGGCCCGCCGGGGCGTAGGACCCCACGGACCACAGGACGGCGGAGGCGACCAGCAGCGGACCGGTCCGCACCTCGGGCCGTCGTTCCCAGGCGACCAGCCCGGCCGCGACGAACAGCAGACCCAGGCCCGTGTCGAGCACCAGGAACCGGACGGGCGCCCCCTGCGACGCCCCGACCGCCGCGGTGACGGCGGTGAACGAGGCCGCGCCGGCGGCTGCCAGCCGGCGCGGCCACGGCCCACTGACGAGCACGACGGCAGCATCGCACGCCGACTTCCCCCTGCGGCCAGGGAAAACCCTCGCGTCCGGACCGGGCTTGCTCCCTACTGCGCGGCGCCCGGCCTCCCTAGCGTCCGGCGCGTCCCCACCGCCGTCCGGGAGGAACGATGAACCGCACCGGGTCCTGCAGCCTCGTGATCGCGACCGCCCTCGGTCTCACCACGGTGCCGGCCACCGCCGCCTCCGCCGCTCCGCCCGTGATCGAGCGCGGCAGCTCCGTGGACACCTTCGACGACGAGTTCATCCTCGACCTCTGCGGCATCGTCACGCGGACCACGCTGACCCAGCGCTGGTCCTCCACGGTGTACCCGGACGGCTCCGAGACCGTCCACGTCGTCCGCACCTTCGTCCCCGAGGACCCCCGGGTGCCGGTCGAGAAGGGAGCCGGGACCACGTTCATCGCGGCCGACGGCACCCGCCGGGTCGTCGGCAAGCCGATCCAGCTCTTCGATCCGGACGGCGGTGTGCGGTTGCTCGACGCCGGGTGGGTGGAGTTCGACCCCGACGGGACCGTCTCCCGGACCCGCGGTCCGCACCCGTCGCTCGACGTGGACCTGCGCGAGTACTACTGCCCCAGCTGACGGCGAGGATGCCGGCAGGGCGGGCCTACGCCTCCAGCCCGCCGGAGGACGCCCACTCGGACAGGCGGCGCTCCCCCTCCTCCGGGCTGACGTCCTCGACCCGGGTCATGACCGCCCAGCGGTGGCCGAACGGGTCGTAGACCGAGGCGAACCGGTCGCCGGTGACGAAGGTGGCGGGCTGCTCGCGCACGGTCGCGCCCCGCGCGACGGCGGCCGCGAAGACGGCGTCGACGTCGGGGACGTAGAGGCAGGTCGAGCCGCTGACCCGGTCCTCGGCCTGTCCGGTGGGCGCCACCAGGCCGTACTGCGGGTTCGGGTCGGACAGCTGCAGCCGGCCGGAGGGGAACTGCAGTTCGGCGTGGGCGACCGTGCCGTCGCGGGCGTCCATCCGGCTGACCGTGGTGGCGCCGAAGACCTCCTCGTAGAAGCGGATCGCCTCGGCCGCGGGCGAGCAGACCAGGAACGGGGTCAGGGAGGTGTAGCCGTCGGGACGGCCGTCGGTGATCGCCATGCGCCCACCCTGGCCCGCCGGGACGGCGCCGTCTTGAACGGAACCGACAGCGCTACGGGAGCGTCGGGATCCAGTCGGCCAGCGCGCGGCCGACGGCGTGCGGCGAGTCCTCGGGCACGAAGTGCGCGCCGGGCACGGTGACCTCGGTGACCGACGGCCACTTGCGGACCAGCGCCCGCTGGCGGCCGACCAGGATCGACCCGGGTTGGGCGTCGAGGAACAGCTTGGGGACGGCGCTGCCGCGCAGCCAGACCCCGTACTGCGCGACGACGTCGCGGACCCGCGGCGGCACGTTCTCCAGCGGGATCTGCCGCGGCCACTCGAGCGTCGGCCAGCGGTCCTCGGGGGTGCGGAAGGGCTGCCGGTAGCGCTCGTGCGCCTCCGGCGAGAGCCCGTGCAGGGTGGACGCCGGGAGGATGCGCTCGACGAAGACGTTCTTCTCCAGCACCACCGTCTCGCCGTCGTCGCCGCGCATGGTGCGGAAGATCCTCCGGGCGTCGGCCGGCCAGTCGGCCCAGGTCATCGGCGTGACGATCGCCTCGGTGAAGGCCAGCCCGCGCACCGCCTCGGGGTGGCGTCGGGCCCAGTCGAAGCCCAGCGCCGAGCCCCAGTCGTGCAACACCAGGGTGACCCGCCGCTCGACGCCGACCGCCTCGAGGAACGCGGCGAGGTGCTCGGCGTGGGTGGCGAAGGAGTAGGTGCCCCGCTGCGGCGCGGGGAGCTTGTCCGACTCGCCCATGCCGACCAGGTCCGGCGCGATGCAGCGGCCCAGGTGCTGCACGTGCGGGATGACGTTGCGCCACAGGTAGGACGACGTCGGGTTGCCGTGCAGGAACACGATCGGGTCGCCCTCGCCCACGTCGACGTAGGCCATCTCGGTGCCGAGCACCGGCACGCGCTGCCGGGGGAAGGGGTCCTCGGGCGAGACGTCCTCAGCGGCCACCCCGGCATCCTCGCCCAGACACCGGTGCGCCGCCGTCCGGAGATCGCGCTTGACCCTGACGCAGCGTCAGGCTGTGGACTCGTCGCCGTCAGGGAGGAGGAACCCGCGTGAACGTCGGGGAGGTGGCCGCGCTGGCCGGGGTCACGGTGCGCACGCTGCACCACTACGACCGCATCGGCCTGCTGTCGCCGTCGGGACGCACCGCCGCCGGCTACCGCCGCTACTCGGCGGCGGACCTGGACCGGCTGCACCAGGTGCTGCTCTACCGCGAGCTCGGGTTCCCCCTCGATCAGGTCGCGACCCTGCTCGACGACCCGTCCGCCGACCCCGCCGCGCACCTGCGCCGGCAGCACCGGCTGCTGCGGGACCGGCTGGAGCGGACGCGGGCGATGGTCGCGGCCGTCGAGAAGGAGATGGAGGCGAGGCAGATGGGGATCTCACTGACCCCGCAGGAGCGCTTCGAGGTGTTCGGCGAGCACGACCCCGAGCGCTACGAGGCCGAGGTGCAGGAGCGCTGGGGCGACACCGACGCCTACCGCGAGTCCTCGCGGCGCACCGCGGCCTACACGAAGGAGGACTGGGTCCGCATCAAGGCCGAGGGCGAGGACCTCAACCGGCGCATGGCCGCCGCGGTGCAGGCGGGGGTCGCCCCCGACTCGGAGCAGGCCATGGACCTGGCCGAGGAGGCCCGGCAGCAGATCTGCCGCTGGTTCTACGACTGCCCGCCGGAGATGCACGCGGCGCTGGGCCGGATGTACGTCGAGGACGAGCGGTTCACCGCCACCTACGAGGCGGTGACGCCGGGCCTGGCGCAGTGGGTGAGCACCGCCGTCCAGGCCAACGCCGCCCGCCGGGGCTGACCGGCTCCCCTCCGTCGAGATCGCGCGAACTCGGCACGTCCCGGCCCCCGTCCCGTCGAGATCGCGCGATC
>NZ_JBJGYX010000045.1:0-38490 GCF_054050195.1 Geodermatophilus sp. SYSU D00710 | reverse complement strand
CCCCCCCCCCCCCCCCCCCCCCCCCCCCCCCCCCCCCCCCCCCCCCCCCCCCCCCCCCCCCCCCCCCCCCCCCCCCCCCCCCCCCCCCCCCCCCCCCCCCCCCCCCCCCCCCCCCGCTGCGGTGAGGGAGGACGCGCTGCGGTGCGGGAGGACGCGGGTCAGCCCTCGGCCAGCTCCGCGGCGGCCAGCCAGTCGGTCTCGACCTGCTCCTTCTCGGCGTGCAGCGCCCGCAGCCGGGCGTCGAGCTCCAGCACCCGCGCGTGGTCGGTGGCCGCGGCTGCGAGGTCGGCGTGCAGCCGCTCCTCCTCGGCGCCGAGACGCTCCAGCCGGCGCTCGAGCCGGGCGGCCTCCTTGCGGGCGGCGCGCACCTCGGCCGCCGACGGGCCCGCGGGGGCGGGAGCCGCGGCCGGGGCGGGCCCGGCGGTCGCCGACGGCAGCGCCGCCTCGCCGGCGGCCCGGCGTGCGAGGTACTCCTCGACGCCGCCGGGGAGCGCGGCCAGGGAGCCGTCGCCCATGAGCGCCACCACCGAGTCGCACACCCGGTCGACGAAGTACCGGTCGTGACTGACGACGAGCACGGTGCCGGGGAAGCCGTCGAGCAGGTCCTCGAGCTGGGTGAGCGTGTCGATGTCGAGGTCGTTGGTGGGCTCGTCGAGCAGCAGCACGTTGGGCTCGGCCATGAGCAGCCGCAGCAGCTGCAGCCGCCGGCGCTCTCCGCCGGAGAGGTCGCCCACCGGCGTCCACTGCCGCGACGCCGGGAAGCCGAACCGCTCGGCCAGCGACGACGCCGACACCTCCTGCCGGCCGATCCGGGCGATCCGGGCGACCTCCTGGACCGCCTCGAGCACGCGCAGCCGGGCGGGCAGCTCGGTGACGTGCTGGGACAGGTACGCCGGCGCCACGGTCTGCCCGCGCACCACCCGGCCGCGGTCGGGCTCCACCTCGCCGACCAGCATCCGCAGCAGCGAGGTCTTCCCCGCCCCGTTCACCCCGACCACGCCGATCCGGTCGCCCGGGCCGACGTGCCAGGTCAGGTCGCGGAACAGCGGTCGCGGTCCGGCGTCGGAGGGCACGGCGAGGTCGACGTCCTCGACGTCGTACACCGTCCTCCCCAGCCGCCGGGCGGCGAAGCCCTTCAGCTGCACGGTCTCCCGCGGCGGCGGCTCGTCGGCGATGAGCGCCTCGGCCGCCTCGATCCGGAACCGCGGCTTGCTGGTGCGCGCGGGCGGGCCGCGGCGCAGCCAGGCCAGCTCCTTGCGCACGAGGTTGAGGCGTCGTTCCTCGGTGGCGGCCGCCACCCGGGCCCGCTCGGCGCGGGCCAGCGTGTAGGCCGCGTAGCCGCCCTCGTAGGAGTGCACCGCGCCGTCGGCGACCTCCCAGGTCTGCGTGCACACCTCGTCGAGGAACCACCGGTCGTGGGTCACGACCACCAGCGCGCCCACCCGCCGCGTGACGAAGTCGGCCAGCCACGCGACGCCCTCGACGTCGAGGTGGTTGGTCGGCTCGTCGAGGACCAGCAGGTCCAGCGGGCGGATGAGCTGCGCGGCCAGCGCGACCCGGCGCCGCTCGCCACCCGACATGGGCGCCACCGGGCTGTCGAGGCCCAGCCGGTCGAGCTCCAGACCGGTCAGCACGCTGCGGACCCGCGCGTCGGCGGCCCACTCGTGCTCGGCGGCGAACAGGCCGGCCGGCAGCACGACGTCGCGCACGGTCGTCCCCGGCGGGAGCGTGCCGGACTGGTCGAGCGCGCCGACGGCGAGGTCGCCGCGGCGGGTGACCCGCCCGCTGTCGGGCTCCTCACGGCCGGTGAGGACACCGAGCAGGGTGGACTTGCCGCTGCCGTTGCGCCCGACGACGCCGATCCGCTCCCCGGCCGCGACGCCGAGCGAGACGTCGTCGAGCAGCACGGTCGTGCCGTGGGCCTTGGACACCCGCTCGAGGTTGAGCAGGTTCAGCGGGGCGCTCACCGGCGGGTCCAGGTCATGAGGACCCCAGTATCGCCGGACCGCGACGGCGCCCGGCGACCGCCTGACACCGGCCGCTAGTGGACCCCAAGGCCGTCGCAAGTGGCGTCCGGAGAGTCGTCCCCAGCACACCCCGGGTGCCCGGGGCGGACGAGCGGAGGACGACATGAGCACGACGGCAGCGGCCCACTCTGCAGCCCACTACGCGACGGTCCCGGCGCCGGCGACCCCCCGCCTGCGGGCGGTCCCCCCGCTGGCCGCACCCCCGCTCCCCGTGCCCGCCGCCGAGACGACGGCGCTGTGGTGGGCGCGGCTGCTGCGCCGCGGCCCCGGCCCGGTCGAGTACTCGCTGGTCGCCGTCAACTCCGACCGCTTCCCCGACGGCACCCCGGTCGACATGACCGCGGTCGACGCCCGGGGCCGCCGTCCCGCCGGCTGGCAGGTCGACGTGCGGCACCGCGCCGCCGACGGCCGGGTCGTCCGCATCGACGTCGCCGACGAGGTCTCCGACCGCTGCCCGCCGATCTGGTTCGCCGAGGTGCACCACGCGTCCTCCCCGGTGCCCTGCACCTCGCTGCTGGCCTTCCGCGGCAACGCCTTCCGGCCCGGCTCGCTGGTGGAGATGCACGAGGTGGCCGCCGTCGGCGTCGCCCCCACCGACCGCATCGCCGAGGTGCGCTGGTGGACCCGCTCCGGCCTGGTCGACACCGTCAGCGTGGAGCCGGTGTACCGCCGCCGCGGCGTGGCGCAGACGCTGGTCACCGCCGCCGAGGGGCTGCGGTTCCTGCGCGGCTGGGCGCCGCTGCGCTCCGACGGCCGGCTGACCGACGCCGGCGCCGGCTGGCTGGAGCAGGCGCCCCCGGCGTGGCGGCCCCGGCTGGCCGAGCGCACCGAGGTGCTGCCCGACGCCGACGTCGAGGAAGGCCTGACCGGGGTCGCCCGCCTGCTCCGTTGACCGTGCCCTACCGGTCGACCTGCAAGAAGGTCGCGCCCCGCCTATCGTCCGGGTGGTGCACCTCCCCGCGGTGACCTGGTCGGCCGTCGAGCACCGCGCACGGGGTGTCCCCGGCGGGCCGGTCACCCGGTCGGGCGGGGACGACGGCCTGCTCCTGCGCGGCCTGGTCACCGACTCCCGGCGGGTCGTCCCCGGCTCGTTGTTCGCCTGCATCCGCGGCGCGGCCAGCGACGGGCACCGCTGGGCCGCGGCGGCCGCCCGGGCCGGCGCCGCGGCGCGGCTGGTGGGCCGGCCGGGGGGCGTCGCGCTGGCCACGCTGTCGGTGGCGTCGGTGGGGGCGCAACTAGGATCGCTGGGCGCGCTGCTGGCCGGCGACCCCGCCGACGCGCTGGACCTGGTCGGCGTCACCGGCAGCAACGGCAAGACGACCACCAGCACGCTGGTCCGCGGCGTCCTCGAGGCGGGCGGGACCCGCACCGGCGTCGTCGGCACGCTGGGGGCGGCGGTGGGCCGGCGGACCCGTGGCACGGTCCTGACCACTCCCGAGGCCCCCGATCTGCACGAGCTGCTGCGGTGGATGGTCGAGGCCGGCGCCCGGCGGGCGGTCGTGGAGGCCTCCTCCATCGCGCTGGACATGGGCCGCATCGACGGCCTGCGCTTCGACGTCGCGGTGTTCACCGGCTTCGAGGAGGACCACCTCGACCACCACGGCACGATCGAGCACTACTGGTCGAGCAAGGCGCGGCTGTTCGAGCGGGACCGGTCGGCGGCCGGCGTCGTCGTCGTCGACGACCCCTGGGGACGGCGGTTGGCCGACCAGGCGCCGGTGCCGGTGACGCGGGTGGGGTCGGCCGCGGACGCCGACGTCCGGGTGCTCGGCTGGCGCACCGGCGCGGCCGGCACCGAGGTGCTGCTCGGCGACGACACCGGCGGGCACCGGGTGTGCAGCCCGCTGGTGGGGCGGGTGCACGTGACCAACCTGGCCGCGGCGTGGGCGGCCGGACGCGCGCTGGGCGTCCCGGCCGACGCCATCGCCGACGGGCTCGCGGGCGTCGCCGCGCCGCGCGGGCGCAACACCGTGCTCGGCGGGGCCGGGCGCCCGGTCGTCGTCGTCGACTACGCGCACACGCCGCGCGCCCTGGCCGCGGCGATCGCCACCGCGCGCGACCTGCGCGGCCCCGGCGGGCGGCTGCACCTGGTGCTCGGCGCGCGGGGCCGCCGCGACCGCTACAAGCGGCAGGGGCTCGGCGAGTCGGCCCGCGCCGCCGACGTCGTCTGGCTGACCAACGAGGGCAGCCACGGTGAGGACCCGGCCGCGATCATCGGCGAGCTGCGGATCGGACTGCTCGGCGGTGGAGCGGCCGTGCGGACGGTGCCCGACCGGCGCGCGGCGATCTCCGCAGCGGTCCGCGCCGCCGGCCCGGCCGACGTCGTCCTCGTCGTCGGCCGCGGGCACGAGACACGGCTGTTCGACACCACCGACCCGCGCGACGCCGTCCACCTCGACGACGCCGAGGTCGCCAACACCGCGCTCATCGTCGAGCACGGCCCGCCTGACGCCGCCGGCGCCGACCGCGGGGAACGCGCCTCCTGACCGGAGGCGTCCGCGGGAAGACACGAGGGCGGTCCGGCGCTACAGTCGCCACCAGTTGAGCGCTCAACGAGGAGGCCGGCCATGCCCGCCGTGACCGTCGAGGACACCACCACGCTCCCCCGGGTCCCGTTGCCCGCCCCGCGCACCGTCCGCCGACGGACCCGCTCGGTGACGACGGCGCCCGCCGGCTTCGAGGGCGAGGGGTTCCCGGTGCGCCGCGCCTTCGCCGGTGTGGACCTGCGCGACCTCGACCCGTTCCTGCACATGGACCAGATGGGCGAGGTCGAGTACGCACCCGGCGAGCCGAAGGGCACCTCCTGGCACCCGCACCGCGGCTTCGAGACCGTCACCTACATCATCGACGGCACCTTCGAGCACGCCGACTCCCACGGCGGCGGCGGGACGATCAGCAACGGCGACACCCAGTGGATGACCGCGGGTGGCGGCGTGCTGCACATCGAGCGGCCCCCGGAGGCGCTGGTGGCCAGCGGCGGGCTGTTCCACGGCCTGCAGCTGTGGGTGAACCTGCCGCGGGCGCAGAAGTGGGTCGAGCCGCGCTACCAGGACCTGCGCGCGCGGGAGTCGGTGCTGCTGGCCAGCCCCGACGCCGGCGCCCTGCTGCGGGTCATCGCCGGCGAGGTCGGCGGACACACCGGCCCGGGCTCCACCTACACGCCGATGGCCATGGTGCACGCGACGATCGCGCCCGGCGCCACCCTCGACATCCCGTGGCGGCCGGACTTCAACGCGCTGGTCTACGTGCTCTCCGGCGCGGGCTCGGTGGGCATCGACGGGGCGCCGGTGCGCACCGGCCAGCTCGCCGTCCTCGGCCCCGGCGACACCGTCACCGTCCGCGGCGCGGTGCACCAGGAGTCGCGGACCCCGGCGCTCGACGTCGTCGTCCTGGGCGGCCGGCCGATCCGCGAGCCGATCGCGATGTACGGCCCGTTCGTCATGAACACCCGGCAGGAGCTCATCGAGGCCTTCGACGACTTCCGCGCCGGGCGGCTCGGCTCGGTCCCGGCGGTGCGCTCCGCCTCCGCCGCCGGCCCGCACGCGGGGGTCCACGGCGAGGCCGGACAGGAGTAGGAAGCCGGTCATGAGCGACACCGAACCGCGGCCGGTCCCGCGCGAGCTGGGCGGGCCCGACGGGACCCCCGCGGGCCCGGCCCTCGACCTGCTGCCCGGCCGCGAGGTCATGCTCGGCCCCGGCACCCCGGTGCGGCGGCTGCTGCCCACCCTCGGCCGGCGGATGGTCGGCGCCTGGGCCTTCGTCGACCACTACGGCCCCGACGACGTGTCCGGCAGCGCCGGCATGCAGGTCACCCCGCACCCGCACACCGGGCTGCAGACGGTGTCCTGGCTGATCGAGGGCCGGGTCCACCACCGCGACTCCCTGGGCAGCGACGTCACGTTCGGCCCGCGCGAGCTGGCGCTGATGACCGCCGGGCACGGCATCGCGCACGCCGAGCAGTCGCCGGTGCCGCACCCCCGGTTCCTGCACGGCGCGCAGCTCTGGGTGGCGCTGCCCGACGCCACCCGCGACACCGCACCGGCGTTCGAGCACCACACGACCCTGCCCGGCACGACCTCCGACGGGCTGACCACCACGGTGCTCATGGGCTCCTTCGGCGGGGACTCCTCGCCGGGCACCGCGCACACGCCGATCGTCGGCGTCGACCTCGACCTCGTCGCCGGGGCCGACGTCGAGGTGCCGCTCGAGCCGGACTTCGAGCACGCCCTGCTCGGCGCCGCGGGCGGGGCCGACGTCGAGGGCGCGCCGCTGGCCCACGGGGCGATGCTCTACCTCGGCACCGGACGCCGGTCGGTGCGGATCCGGACCGACGCGCCCGCCCGGTTGCTGCTGCTCGGGGGCGAGCCGTTCGAGGAGCGGCTGGTCATGTGGTGGAACTTCGTCGGCCGCTCCGGCGAGGAGATCGTCGAGTACGCCGAGCGGTGGAACGCCGAGGACGAGCGGTTCGGGATCGTCCCGGGGTTCACCGACGACGAGCGCCAGCTCTCGCCTGCGCTGCCGTCGGTGCCGCTCAAGGCCCGCGGGAGGATGCGATGACCGTCGACGACCGCATGCTCGACTTCGTGGCCGGGCGCCGCTGGGGCGTCCTCGCCACGGTCAAGCGCGACGGCCGGCCGCAGGTGTCCAACGTCGGCTACGCCTACGACGCCGGGCAGCGGCTGTTCCGGGTGTCGGTGACCGCCGACCGTGCCAAGACCCGCAACCTGCAGGCCGACCCGCGGGTCACCCTGCACGTCTCCTCGGACGACTTCTGGACCTGGGTGGCCGTGGAGGGCACCGCGGAGCTCACTCCGGTGGCCGCCGACCCGCACGACGCCACCGTGGAGGAGCTGATCACCTACTACCGCGGCGCCTCCGGCGAGCACGGGGACTGGGACGACTACCGCCGGGCGATGGTGGCCGACCGCCGCCTGGTGGTCCGCTTCCGTCCCGAGCACACCTACGGCCAGGTCCGCTCGTGACGTCCTGGCACGGCCCCGTCGCCCCCCACGCCGAGCGTGGGGGGCGACGGGGTCCTTCTACTGCATGACGGAGAAGGCCGCGCCCCACGGGTCGGTGACGACGGCGAACCGGCCGAACTCGGTGTCCTGCGCCGCCATGGTGACCTTCCCGCCGGCGGCCTCGACGGCGGCGACCGTCTCGTCGGTGGACGCGACGGAGAAGCAGGTGGTCCAGCCCTTCGGCGCCCCCGGGGTCACGCCGCCGAGCCCGCCCAGCGGGCGCTCGTCGGTGGCGAAGGTCGCGTAGCCGCCCATGCCCTCGAGTTCGTCGAAGCGGAAGCCGAACACCGCGGAGTAGAAGGCCTGCGCGGCGGCCGGGTCGTCGACGGCGGCGTCGTTCCACGCCAGCGAGCCGGGCTCGTTGTGGACCTCGGCGCCGGTGTGGGTGCCGGCCTGCCACAGGCCGAACTGGTTCCCCTGCGGGTCGCGCGCCACGACCATCGTGCCCATCGGGCCGACCTCCATCGGCTCGACGACGACGGTGCCGCCGGCCGCGCGGATGCGGTCGCAGGTGGCCGCGGCGTCGCTCGCGGCGAAGTACGTCGTCCACGAGGGCGAGGCGCCCGGCTCCATCAGCGGACCGAGGCCGGCGGCCTGGTGCCCGTCCTTGAGCGCGTTGACGTAGCCGCCGAACTCCGGCGAGTCCGCCGTCCACTCCCAGCCCAGCAACGAGCCGTAGAAGGACTTGGCGGCCTCGACGTCGGCGGCGCCGTAGTCGACCCAGCAGGGAGTGCCGTCGGGCCAGGGGGTGTTCCGGGTGGGCATGGTTCCTCCTCGGGGTGGGGAGGGCACCGTCCCACCGGGCACCGACACTCCGGCAGACCCCTCGTGGCCACTTCCGCGCAAGTGCACACGAACGGGCGTCAGAAGCGGCCGCCGCCGGACCGGCCGCGGCTGCGGGAACCGCCGAAGCCGCCGCCGCGCGGCCGGCCACCGGCGCCGAACCCGCCACCGCGCCCGCCACCGAGCCCCCCGCCGAACCCGCCGCCGTAGCCGCCGAACCCGCCGCCGCGCATGCCCCCGGCGAGGATGCCGCCGAGCACGAGACTGCCCAGGTCCACCCCACCGCGGCCGCCGTACCCCCCGCCGTGGCCGGGCCCGTGGCCGGGCCCGTAGCCGCCGCCGTACCCACCGCCGTAGCCCGACGACCAGGCCGACACGTCGGACTGCGCGTACTGCAGCGCCTGCTGGGCGAGCTGGTCGGCCAGCTGCGCCTCCTGCAGCGCGGCCTGGGGATCCGAGCCGCCGATCCCCACCGCGGCGTCGAGGTGGCGCTGGGCCTCGGCCAGCCGGGTGCGCGCCTCGGGCCCGACCGCGCCGCGCCGGGTGGCGACGAAGTCGGCGGCCGCGGCCACCGTCGACCGGGCGCGCAGCAGGGTCTGGTCCAGCGCGGCGGCCGCCCGGCGGGCACGGGTCTGCGCGTCACGCGCCACGGCCAGCGCCTGCTCCAGCGCGAGGTCGGCCTCCTCGAGCCGGCGCAGCGCGGTGAGCGGGTCGGGCAGCGCTCCCCCGACGACGGCCATCGCCTCGTCGGCGGCGGCCAGCCCGGCCTCGGCGCGGGCGACCTGCGGCCGCAGCCCGCCGGTGTCCCCGGCAGCCACCAGCGCGCGGGCCTCGGCGAGGTCCTCCTCGGTCTCGGCGCGAACGGCGGACAGGCGGGCGGCCGCGTCCTCCAGGTCGCGCTCGAGCCGGCCCACGGCGTCGAGCAGCGTGCCCACCTGGGCGGCGGCGTCCTCGGCGGCACGCAGGTCGCCCACCGCCTCCCCGGACCGTCCGGCGTCGAGCGCGGCGCGGGCCTCCGCCGCCTCGTGCTCGGCGGCGGCCAGCCGGGCCCGGGCCTGCTCGACGTTGTCCGCGACCGGCGCCAGCGCGGCGGCCGCGTAGCGCTGCCGCAGCCGGGCCAGCCGCTGCTCGTCCTGGGGGAGCCGGCCGTGCAGCGCGGTGATCCGCGCGGCGAGCCCCTCCAGGACCTGGGGCGCGGTCCGCTCGAGGTCGCGCAGCTGCTCGAAGGCCTGGGCCTGCTCGTCGAGCCGGGCGTCGGCGGTCCAGGTCAGCTGCAGGATCTCGGCCAGCAGCGCCCGCCGCGTCGGCTCGTCCTCCGGCACCTCGTCGTCGAGCCGCTGACGGAGCGAGAACGCCCGGGTCAGCTCCTGCCGCGACTGCCCCAGCGCCTCGGTGAACCCGGCCACCGCCGCCTCGCCGTACTGCAGCCGGGCGAAGTCGAGGTCGAGCTGCGAGGTCTTCACCGCCTCGTCGAGGTCGAGCAGCGCGGCACTGGCCCGGCCCTGCAGCTCCTCGGTGGGCACGCCGGCGTGCGGGTCGGGCCGCTCCAGCCGGGTGGCCGGCGGTGGCTGTGTCCCGCGCCGGCGCCGCGAGCGGGACACCAGGTAGGCACCGGTGCCGACGACCGCGACCCCGCCGAGCACCGCCGCGGTCACCGCGCCGGACCCGCTGTCCGACCCGCCCGCGCCGGAGGAGCCGCCGATGCCCTCGGCGAAGGCCACCGCCGCCCCGCCCCAGTCGTCGGCGGCGAGCTCGGGCTCGACGTCGGTGGCGAGGAACGAGTCGATCTCGTCGGTGCTCTGCGGGAACGCGTCGTCGACCCAGTAGCCGTACTGCCGGTCGCCGACGGCCACGGCGAGCAGCACGTCGGTGCGGCCCAGACCCGAGGCCTCCGCCGTCTGCAGGGCCCAGTCGCCGGAGCGGATGCCGTCGAAGGAGGACACGTAGACGACGAAGACCTGCGTGCCGTCGTCGGCCTGCCGATCGTCGACGGCCTGTTGGACCCGGGCGGCGTCCCCGCCGAGCACGCCGGCGACGTCGGTCACCTCACCGGGCACGGAGAACGGCTGCTCGGCCAGCGCCGGGCCGCCGCCGGCGAGCACGAGGGCCGCCGCGACCGCGAGGACTCCCACCATCCGGCGCACGGACCGACCCTAGGTCGGGCACGAGGGAGTCGCCGCCGGAGCGGCCGGCCCGGGTAGGACGCGCACCACCGGGTAGTGGGCTCCCGACCGCGCCCCGAGCCCAGGAGGACCCCCGTGAGCCAGTCCGACCGCATCCCCGCCGACCGGCTGCCCCCGGGGAGGGTGGGCCGGGCCGGGAAGTGGGCCGTCGTCAACCGCGACGGGGAGTACTCCGCCCTCTCCCGCCGCTGCCGCCACCAGCTCGCCGACCTGTCGGAGGGGTCACTGGACGCCGACGGGTGCCTGGTCTGCCCGTGGCACCAGGCGCGCTACGACGTCCGCACCGGGGACATGGTCGAGGGCCCGCGCGGCTTCCTCGGCTACCACGGGCCGACCCCGGGCTACACCCAGCTCGTCCGCGGCTACGCGCACTTCCTGCGGCTGCGGGTCAGGAAGGCGCTGCGCCGCGGCGACGACGTCGTGGTGACGTGAGGTCGGCCCCCTCGTAGGGGCCCGCCGCGAGCCTGCGAGTGGTGGGGGGCGGGGGGGTCCTTCATCAGCGCCACTCGATCGGCTCGTCGACGCCCTGCACCAGCGCGTCGGACTCCGGGTTGGCCACCCCCGTCGGGCGCACGCTGACGCCCTGGGTGGCGGCCACCTCCTCGGCCGACCGGGGCTGCAGCAGGCCGTCGCGGATCTCCTCGGCCCAGTGGCAGGCCACCAGGTGCCCCGTGCCCAGCTCGCGCAACGCCGGGACCTCGTCGTCGCAGCGGGTCTCCTGCCGCCAGGGGCACCGGGTGTGGAACCGGCAGCCGCTGGGCGGGTTGGCCGGTGAGGGAAGGTCACCGGCCAGCAGGATGCGCTCGCGACTCTCCTCGACCACCGGGTCGGGCACCGGGACGGCGCTCAGCAGCGCCCGGCTGTAGGGGTGCAGCGGCTCGGCGTACAGGACGTCGGAGGGCGCCTGCTCGACCAGCGACCCCAGGTACATGACGCCGACGACGTCGCTGATGTGCCGCACCACGGCGAGGTCGTGCGCGATGACCAGGTAGGTCAGACCGAGCCGCTCCTGCAGCTCCTCGAGCAGGTTGACCACCTGCGCCTGGACGCTGACGTCGAGCGCGGAGACCGGCTCGTCGGCGATGAGCAGGTCGGGCTCGAGCGCGATGGCGCGGGCGATGCCGATGCGCTGGCGCTGGCCGCCGGAGAACTCGTGCGGGTAGCGGCGCAGCGCCGCCGAAGGCAGCCCGACGGCGTCGAGCAGGGTGCGGATCCGCTCGGCGATGCCGCGCCTGCCGCCACCCAGACCGTGCGCGTGCAGCGGCTCGGACAGCAGCGACTCGACGTTCTGCCGGGGGTCGAGGCTGCCCAGCGGGTCCTGGAACACCATCTGCATCCGACGGCGCATCGTCCGCAGCGGCTCGCCCTGCAGCGACGCGACGTCGGTGCCGTCGAACAGGACCCGCCCGGCGGTGGGCTCGACCAGCCGGAGGACGGCGCGGCCGAGCGTGGACTTGCCGCAGCCGGACTCCCCCACCAGCCCGTAGGTGGTGCCGCGGTCGATGCTCAGGTCGACGCCGTCGACGGCGCGGACGTGCCCCACCGTGCGGTCGACGACCAGGCCGCGCTTGATCGGGAAGTACACCTGCAGGCCCTCGACCCGCAGGAGGGGGTCGGCGGCGGGGACGGCGGTCATCGGGCGGCTCCGGACGCGGTGGCCCCGGCCGGGGACCTCGGGTGCTGCAGGGGGTGGCGGCAGCGCAGCTCGCGGCCGGGACCGTCGTCCTCGAGCGCCACGGTGCTGCCGGCGACCTCGGTGAGGCAGTCGTCCTGGGCGTTGTCGCACCGCGGGGCGAACGCGCACCCCTCGGCCCAGGGGATGACGTCGCGGGCGGAGCCGCGGATGGGGTGCAGCGGTGCGCCGCGGGCCCCGTCGAGCCGTGGCACCGAGGCGAGCAGCCCGCCGGTGTAGGGGTGGCGCGGCCGCGCGAACAGCTCGTGGCGGTCGGCGGACTCGATGATCCGGCCGGAGTACATGACGTGGACCCGGTCGCAGAGCCCGGCGACCACGCCGAGGTCGTGGGTGATCATCACCAGCGCGGTGCCCGAGTCGACCACCAGCTCCCGCAGCAGCTCGAGGATCTGCGCCTGGATGGTGACGTCGAGGGCGGTGGTCGGCTCGTCGGCGATGAGCAGGCGCGGAGCGCAGGCCAGCGCCATCGCGATGAGCGCCCGCTGGCGCATGCCGCCGGAGAGCTGGTGCGGGTACTCCTTGAGCCGGCGGCCGGGGTCGGGGATGCCGACGCGGTCGAGCAGGCGGGTGGCCTCGTCGGCCGCCTCCTTCTTCGACATCTCCCGGTGCTCGAGCAGGACCTCGGTGACCTGGGTGCCGATGGGCACCGTGGGGTTCAGCGACGACAGCGGGTCCTGGAACACCATGGCCATGTCCGCGCCGCGCAGCCGGCGCAGCGTCCGGTCCGGCGCGCCGATCAGCTCCTGGCCGTCCAGCCGCACCGAGCCGCCGACCTGCACGCCGCGGCTGGGCAGCAGCCCCATGACCGCCAGCGAGGTCACCGACTTGCCACAGCCGGACTCCCCGACCAGGCCCACGGTCTCCCCCGGCGCGACGGAGAAGCTGACCCCGTCGACGGCGCGGGTGGCCTGCTCGCCCCTGCGCGTGAAGGTGACGGTGAGCCCGTCGACGTCGAGGACGGGGGCACCGGGGACGCCCGCGTCACGGGACGGCATCGACTCGATGGTCACCGGGTCACCTCCGGAACTTCGGGTCGAGGGCCTCGCGCAGGGACTCACCCAGCAGCGTGAAGCCGAGGGCGACGACGACGATGCACAGGGCCGGGTAGATGGCCAGCTCAGGCCGGATGGACAGGAAGTCCTGGGCGCTGGACAGCATGGCGCCCCACTCGGGACGGGCGAGGTCGGGGTCGCCCAGGCCCAGGAAGGACAGCGCGGCCGCCTCGATGATCGCCGTCGCGAGGGACAGCGTGGCCTGGACGATCACCGGCGACAGCGAGTTGGGCAGCACGTGCCCGAACACGATCCGGCCGCGGCGGATGCCCAGGGCCCGCGCGGCCAGGGCGTAGTCACTGTCCCGCTGGGCGAGCATCGACCCGCGCAGCAGCCGGGCGAAGACGGGCACCTGGGTGACCGCGATGGCGATCATCAGCGCCCACTGGTTCTGCCCCAGGAGCACCGAGATGCTGATCGCCATCAGGAGGCTGGGCAGCGACAGCAGGATGTCGACGAACCGCATGACGACGGTGTCCACCCAGCCGCCGAACGCCCCCGCCAGCACGCCCAGCGCCATGCCGACCGTGGCGCCGAGCAGCGTGGACACCACGCCGATGAGCAGCGACTGCCGGGACCCGACGATCAGCCGGCTCAGCAGGTCGCGGCCGAGGTTGTCCACGCCCAGCGGGAAGCCCTCGCGGCTGCCGGGGATGGAGCCCGGACGGATCTCGCTGAGCAGGTACTGCGCGTAGGGGTCACGCGGGGCCAGGAGCGGGGCGAAGGCCGCGACCAGCAGGAAGACGACGACGATGATCGCGCCGGCGATGGCCACGGGGTCGCGCCGCAGCCGCCGGAAGGCACTGCGGGTCAGCGAGAGGCCGCCCTCGCCCTCGGGCACCTGCCCCGCGCGGGCGGCGAGCTCGTCGATGCGCCGCCGCCGGACGTCGCCGATCGCGGTCATCGGACGCGCACCCGCGGGTCGAGCAGGCCGTACGAGATGTCGACGAGCAGGTTGATCAGCACATACATCACCGACAGCATGAGGATGAAGCCCTGGAGGACGGCGAAGTCCCGGGCGAATATCGAGTCGAAGATGGTCGAGCCGACGCCGCCGAACGCGAAGACGGTCTCGGTGAGCACCGCACCGGACAGCAGGAGCCCGGTCTGCAGGCCGATCGTCGTCGACACCGGCAGCAGCGCGTTGCGCAGGACGTGCCGCCGGCGGACGGTCGCGGTCGCCAGCCCCTTGGCGTTGGCCGTGCGCACGTAGTCCTCGTTCACCACGTCGAGGACCGAGGCCCGGGTGATCCGCACGATGATCGCCAGCGGGATGGTGCCCAGCGCGATGCCCGGCAGCACCAGGTGCAGGAAGGCGTCCCAGGCGGCGTCCCACTCCCGGGTGAGCAGACCGTCGAGGACGTAGAAGTTCGTGACGCGGGTGGCATCGATGCGCACCTCCTGGCGTCCCGAGCCGGGCAGCCAGCCCAGCTCCACGGCGAACAGCAGGCGCAGCAGGTAGGCGAGGAAGAAGACCGGGATCGCGACGCCGAGCAGCGACCCGATGACCGACGCCGAGTCCAGCCAGCTGCCGTGCTTGCGGGCGGCCAGGTAGCCCAGCGGGATGCCGACGCCGATCGCGAACACCATCGCGAAGACCGTCAGCTCGATGGTGCCGGGCATCCGCTCGAGGAACTCCTCGGTGACCGGGCGCCCGGTGCGGGAGGAGTTGCCGAAGTCGAGCTGGACGGCGCGGCCCAGGAAGCGCAGGTACTGGACGTAGAGCGGCTGGTCGAGCCCGAACAGCTCGTTGTAGCGCGCGATCGCCTCGGGGGTGGCGCGCTCGCCGAGGGCGGCCTGGGCCGGCCCGCCGGGCAGGGCGCGCAGCCAGGCGAAGAGCAGCAGCGACAACCCCAGCAGGATCGGGATCAGCTGGAGGAGCCGCCGGACGATGAAGCGGAGCACGCGCTCGGGTCACCTCTCCACGACGGGGCACGACCGGACACGGGACCGGCCGCGCCGGGACAGGACGGGCCTGCCCCGGCGCGGCCGGCGGTGGGGCTCAGTCGCTGAGGGACACCGTCGCGAAGGTCTCGGCGGTCAGCGGGCTGGGCTCGAGACCCTCGACGTTCTCCGCCACGACGAGGGCCGGCGGGGAGTGCGAGATCGGGACACCGGGCAGGTAGTCCATGATCAGCCGGTTGGCCTCCTGGTACTGCTCGGTGCGGGCCGACGCGTCCGGCTCGGCGTCGGCCTCGGCGAGCGCCGCGAAGATCTCCGGGTTGCTGAACGCCCCGAACTCCGCCGACGCCTGGCCGTTCCCCGCCTCGGCGAAGAACGTCCCGATGAAGTTGTAGGCGTCGTTGTAGTCACCGGTCCACCCGAGCAGGTGGATGTCGGCCTGGCCGGCCTGGACCGCGTTGAGGTAGTCCGGGTTCCACGGCAGCGCCACCGGCTCGATGGTGAAGCCGGCGTCGGTCAGGTTCTGGTTGATCACCTGGAACATCGCGGCCGGGTCCGGCAGGTAGGGCCGGCTGACCTCGGTCGGGTAGTAGAACCGCAGCGTCCGGCTGGCCGGGTTCGCCTCGTCCAGCAGCTGGCGGGCCCGGTCGGGGTCGTAGTCGTAGGTGGTGACGTCCTCGGCCCACCCGTCGACGGTCGGCGGCATGAACTGCGTGGCCGCCTCGGCGCCCTCCGGCAGCAGCGAGTTCACGATCGTCTCGCGGTCGATGGCGTGCGCGATCGCCTGGCGCACCCGCGGGTCCTGCAGCGCCGGGTTGGCCTGCGTGCCGGGCACGTTCCCGCCGTTGAAGCCGAGGTACAGGATGTTGAACGGGTCGCGCACCAGGACCTGCAGGCCCTCGTCCTCCAGGGTCTGGTAGTCCGCCGGAGCGACGAAGTCGTATCCGTCGATCGAGCCGGCCTGCAGCTCCTGACGACGCGCGTTCGCGTCGGGGATGGTGCGGAAGATGATCTCGTCGAGGAGAGCCGGCTCGCCCCAGTAGTCCTCGTTGCGGACGATGGTGACCTCGCCGTTGCCGCGGTCCCAGCTCTCGAAGCGGAAGGGCCCGGTACCGACCGGGTTCTCGAGGGCGTACTGGCTGTAGGTGAGCGCGTCCTCCGACCCGGACAGGTTGTCGGCGTCACCCTCCTGCAGCGCCGTCGGGCTCTGGATGGAGAAGGCGGGCAGCGACAGCGCGGCGGGGAACTTCGAGGTGACCTGGGTCAGCCGGATCACCGCGGTGCTCTCGTCGGTGGCCTCGCAGCTCTCGTAGATGCTCGGGGTGTCCGGCGTGCTGGCGAAGCCGCCGAACACCGCCTGGTAGTAGTACGAGGCGCTGGGGCTCTGGGCCAGGCCCTCGAAGTTGTACCAGCGGTCGAAGTTGAAGCAGACCGCCTCGGCGTTGAAGTCCGTGCCGTCGTGGAACTGCACGCCCTCGCGGAGGGTGAAGGTGTACTCCAGGCCGTCCTCGCTGACCTCGTAGTCCTCCGCGAGCTGCGGCACGGGCTCCGTACCGCCGAGCTCGTTGGTGAACAGCCCCTCGTGGATCTGGCGCGCGATCCGGAAGGTCTCACCGTCGCTGGCGAACGCCGGGTCGAACATGGCCGGGTCACCGGCCGCGCCGAAGACGAGGGTGCCGCCGGACTGTGCCTCGCCGCCCTCCCCGCCACCGGAGTCGGAGTCCCGGTCGCTGGAGGCACATGCGGCCAGGGTGACGGCGGTCAGTGCGGCCGCCGAGGCGGCCAGCACTCGCTGTGGTCGACGCTGCATCGCGGGAGACCTGCCTTCTCGGCCCGGTGCTGGGCCGGATGAGATCCGGAGTGGACGGCCGCTCGGAGCAGGACCTCCGGACGGCGTGCACAGGGACCCTAGGTCCGGGCTGTGACCGCGATGACAGAGGGAGGTGTTTCGACACCGATTCGAGACCTGACACCGTTCCCCCGCAGGTCACCCGCCGTTCAGGTGACGTGCTGGAACGGCCCCGCTGCAGGGACCCGCCGCGAGCGGAGCGAGCGGTGGGGGGCAGCGGGGTCCTTCTAGGCGTCGATGCGGCGGCGCCCCTCGAAGGCGCGGCCCAGCGTGATCTCGTCGGCGTACTCGAGGTCACCGCCCACGGGCAGACCGCTGGCCAGCCGGGACACGGCCAGGCCCAGCGGGCCGACGAGCCGCGCGAGGTAGGCCGCGGTGGCCTCGCCCTCGAGGTTGGGGTCGGTGGCGATGATCAGCTCGGTGACGGTGCCGTCCATGAGCCGGGTCATGAGCTCCTTGACCCGCAGGTCGTCGGGGCCGACGCCCTCGATCGGGCTGATCGCCCCGCCGAGGACGTGGTAGCGGCCACGGAACTCGCGGGTGCGCTCGATGGCGACGACGTCCTTGGGCTCCTCGACGACGCAGATGACGTCGTCGGAGCGGCGCGGGTCCCGGCAGATCCGGCACTGCTCACCCTCGGCGACGTTGTAGCAGGTCACGCAGAAGCGGACCTCGGCCTGCACGCGCTGCAGCGCAGCGACCAGCCGGCCGACGTCGGCGGACTCGGCGGCCAGCAGGTGGAAGGCGATGCGCTGCGCGCTCTTGGGCCCGACGCCGGGCAGGCGGCCGAGCTCGTCGATGAGGTCCTGGACGGCCCCCTCGTACACGGTGCTCCTCGGGGAGAGACGGGAGGCGCCGGTCAGGCGCCCGGCAGCCCGGGCATGCCCGGCATGCCGCCGGCCAGCGGGCCCATGCGGTCGGCGGTCAGCTGGTCGACCAGGCGGGAGGCGTCGCGGACCGCGGCGACGACGAGGTCCTGCAGCGTCTCGAGGTCGTCGGGGTCGACGGCCGCGGGGGCGATGGTGACGGCGGTCAGCTCGCCGCTGCCGGTCATCGTGGCCGTGACCAGCCCGCCCCCGGCCGACCCGGTGACCTCCTCGCTCGCCAGCTGCTCCTGCGCGGCGGCCAGCGCCTGCTGCATCTGCTGGGCCTGCGCGAGGATCGCCTGCAGGTCGGGCTGACCACCACCGGGGAACATGACCCGAGCGTAGGCCGGGGAGCCGACATCCGGCGGGACGTGCGGTGGGCGGCCCGGCGCTCAGGAGTCGACCGGGCGCGCCCCCAGCTCGGAGCGCAGCAGCGCCAGGGCCGCCTGCTCCGGGTCGACGGCGGGCACGTGCTCGCGCTCGCCGCCGCCCTCGGACTCCTCGGCGGCCCGCTGGGCCAGCAGCTCGCGCGCCTCGGCGGCCTCGGCGGCGCGCGCGGCCTCACGGGCGGCCTCGCGGGCGCCCTCCGGAGTCGCGCCCGGCGACGGTGACCGGCCCGCCGCGCCCTCGACGACCGCCTCGACCTTCCACCGCACGCCGAGCAGCTCGTTGAGCGCCTCGCGCAGCACGTCCTTGTTGAGGTCGTCGCCGATGCGCCGGGCCAGCGCCGGGGACGCCGTGGACAGCGTCAGCACCCCGTTGGCCAGGTCGTGCACCTGCGCGTTCTTCAGCAGCGCCTCGGTCGTGCGCTTGTGCCGCTTGACCACGGCGAGCAGTTCGGGCCACACCCGGCGGACGTCGCTGGTGGTCAGCGCACCGTCGCCCCCGGTCCCCGCCCCGGGCGGGTTCGCGGACACGACCGGGGTGGGCTCGCCGCCGCGCGGGGCGGGTGCCGACTCGGCCGCCGCGCGCGGCGGTGCGGCGGGCGGCCGCGGCTCGGCCACGCGGGCGGCGGCGGCCCGGGCCGCGGCCGGCTGCGCCGGGTGCGGCCAGTCCTCGTCGTCGGTGGGCTCGGGCGGCAGCGGGATGTCCGGCTCGCCGTGGACGACGCGCGCGCCCGTGCGGGGGGCGGCCGGCGCCGGCGGGGCGGACGTGGCGGCCGGCGCGCCCGAGCCGGGCGCGGTCGTCTCGGGCCAGTCGTCGGCGGCGGCTGCGGCGGCCGCGGCCGGACGGGGAGCGGCCGACCCCGGTGGCGTGGTCTCGGGCCAGTCGTCCGGAGCCGGCGCGGCCTGCGCCGCGGCAGGCGCCGGAGCCGGGGCGAGCGGCGGCGCGGCGGGCGCGGGGGCCTGGGCGCGCTGCGAGGGCCGGACGTACTCCTTGCGCGGCGGCCCGGAGCGCTCGGCCACGGCGGGCTCGTCCCGCACCGGCGCCGGGCGGGGCGCCTCCCGCACCGGCGACTCACGGACCGGGACGTCGGCGATCTGCCCCCCGCCGTCCCCGCCGCCGGCGATCGACAGCCGCCGCTCGAGGCGCTCGAGCCGCTGCAGCGTGGCGACGGCCGAGTCGTCGGTGGCCGGCAGCAGCATCCGGGCGCACACGAGCTCCAGCAGCAGCCGCGGTGCGGTCGTGCCGCGCATCTCGGTGAGCCCGGCGTGCACGGTGTCGGCCAGCCGGGACAGCGTCGCCGACCCCAGCGCCCGCGCCTGCTGGGCCATCAGGTCCAGCCGGTCGGGCGGGCAGTCGAGCAGGCCGTTGCCGCCGGCCTCGGGCACGGCGTCGAGGACGATGAGGTCGCGCAGCCGGTCGAGCAGGTCGGTGGCGAAGCGGCGGGGGTCGTGCCCGGCCTCGACGACGCGGTCGACGGCACGGAAGACGCCGGGCGCGTCGGAGGCGGCCAGCGCGTCGATGGCCTCGTCGAGCAGGGCGTCATCGGTGACGCCGAGCAGGCCGACCGCGTCGGCGTAGGTGACGCCCTCGGACCCGGCGCCGGCCAGCAGCTGGTCGAGGATGGACAGCGAGTCGCGCACCGAGCCGCCGCCGGCACGCACGACCAGCGGGAACACCGTGGGCTCGACCTGCACGCCCTCGGCGGCGCAGGTCTTCTCGAGCAGACCGCGCAGCGTGGTGGGCGGCACCAGCCGGAACGGGTAGTGGTGGGTGCGCGAGCGGATCGTCGGCAGCACCTTGTCCGGCTCGGTCGTGGCGAAGACGAAGACCAGGAACTCCGGTGGCTCCTCGACCACCTTGAGCAGGGCGTTGAAGCCCTGCGTGGTCACCATGTGCGCCTCGTCGACGATGTAGACCTTGTAGCGGCTGTTCACCGGGGCGAAGAAGGCGCGCTCGCGCAGGTCGCGGGCGTCGTCGACGCCGCCGTGGCTGGCCGCGTCGATCTCGATGACGTCGAGCGAGCCCGGGCCGTCGGGCGCCAGCGCGACGCAGGACCCGCACACGCCGCAGGGTGTCGACGTCGGCCCCTGCTCGCAGTTCAGCGACCGGGCGAGGATGCGCGCCGACGACGTCTTGCCGCAGCCGCGGGGGCCGCTGAACAGGTAGGCGTGGTTGACCCGGCCGCCGTCGACCGCGTTGACCAGCGGCGTCGTCACGTGCTCCTGGCCGACCACCTCGGCGAAGGTCGCCGGGCGGTACTTCCGGTAGAGCGCCAGAGCCACGCGGCGAGGTTACGTGGCGGGGACGACGTCCCGGGGACACCGGGACGCCGCCCGTGTCACCGGGTCAGGGCGACATGGCCAGCCGGAGCAGGAACTCGACCTGCCCGCGGTCCTCGACGCGCACGAAGCCCAGGTCGGGCGCGGTGATGCCGTAGTCGGCGAAGACCACCGGCACGGCGCCGGAGACCTCCACCCCCTCGGCGGTGCGGACGACGGCGAGGTCGGTCTGCACCTGCCGGGTCTGCCCGCGCAGGGTGAGGTCGCCGGTCACCGGGACGGTCACCGGCGTGCCGGAGAGCTCGGGCAGGTCGACCGGGCCGCGGACGGTGAACGTCCCCGTCGGGTAGGTGTCGACGTCCATGACGTTGCCGCGGAAGTAGGAGTCCCGCTGACCGATGTCGGTGCGGATGCTCGCGACGTCGACCGAGACCTCCGCCGACGCCAGGTCCCCGCCCTGGATGACGACGGACCCGGTGACCTGGTCGGTGGTGCCGGCGACGGTGACGTTCGCGCCGTTCAAGACCTCGTCGACGCGGTAGCCGGCCGAGGACCCCGGGGTGACCGTCCAGGTGCCGTCGGTGTCGGGGACCAGCTCGACGTCGGAGGGCTGCGCCTGCACGGTCGGCGCGGCGGCGGCGTCCTCCCGGGACGCGGCGTAGAGCAGGGGCCCGATGCCGAGCCCGAGGGCGAGGAGGACGAGGACGCCCCCGACGATCCACCAGGTGCGACGACGACGGGCCATGACCGCTCCTCTCCTTGACGGTTCAAGGATGCTGGCCCGTCAACCTGGGAACCGGCTGTGAGTCGCCCGGGAGAGAAGGGACCCCCCGCGCACCCGCCAGAGCCCGCTTATCCTTGCTGCCTTCCGGCCCTGGGGAGGTTCACGGGGTGACGCCACACGAGGGGTCTGCCCACCACTGTAGAGGACGCCGGCCGCTACGCTCCCAGGGCATGACGCCCCGGCGCGCCCTCGTGCTGCCCCCGCCCCGCTCCTGACCCGGAGCACCGCGGGCTGATCCCCGTGGCCGGTACGCGCCGGCCGCCGCTGCGCCGTGCTCCGGACCGCTGCCCCGTCCGGAACCAGCGCCCAGGAGCGTCATGTCCTCCCTCCCGTCCTCCCGCAGTTCGTCCTCGTCGTCCCGGCGTGGATCCTCGTCGTCCCGCCGTGGGTTCGTGTTCGTCGTCCTCGCCGCCCTCTGCTGGGGCACCGCCGGCCTGTCCGGCCGCGTGGTCGCCGACCGCACCGGCCTGTCCGCGCTCGACATCGCGTGGTACCGCCTCGCGATCGGCGCGGTCGCCCTGCTCGCGGCGTGGGCGGCCACGACCCGCCGCCGCGGGCCCGCCGTCCCGCTGAGCCGGCCGCTCGCCGCCCGCCTCGTCCTCATCGGGGCGGGCCTGGCCGCCTACCAGCTCGCCTACTTCAGCGCCGTCGAGCGGGCGGGCGTGAGCATCGCCACCCTGGTCGCCCTGGGTCTGGCACCGCTGCTCGTCGCCGTCGGCGGCGTCCTGCTCGGCGCCGGGCGGCCCAACCGGTCGACCCTCGCCGCGCTGGGGGTCGCCCTCGTCGGGCTCACCCTGCTGGTCGGGGTGTCCGCGGGCGCCGACACCGGGACGACGGTGCTGCTCGGCGCGCTCACGGCCACCGGCTCGGCGCTCGGCTACGCCGTCGTCACGCTGGCCGGCGGCGGGGTGCCCGCCGGCGTCCCGGTCACCCTCGCCGGGTTCGGCGGCGGCGCGCTGCTGCTCACGCCCGTGGTCCTCGCCGAGGGGCTGGCCGTCCCGTCCGACGGCGTCGCGCTGGCGGTGCTGCTCTACCTCGGGCTGGTGCCGAGCGCCCTCGCCTACGGCCTGTTCTTCACCGGCGTGCGGACGGTCCCGGGCGCGGTGGCCTCGATCGTGACGCTGCTCGAGCCGCTCACGGCGACGGTCCTGGCGACGGCGCTGCTCGGCGAGCGGCTCGAGCCGGCCGCCGTCGCCGGCGGGGTGCTGCTGCTCGCCGCGGTCGCGGGGTTGTACCTGCGCGAGCTGGGCCGCCGGGCCCGGCCGGTCGCGGCGACCGGCGCGTGAACGGCGACGGGCCCCGGCGGTCTGCCGGGGCCCGTCGTCGCGGTGCGGAGGATGGGAGATTCGAACTCCCGAGGGGTTGCCCCCAACCCGCTTTCCAAGCGAGCGCCATAGGCCACTAGGCGAATCCTCCCGTGCCCCGATGGTAGCGGGCGGCGCCGCGGGGGTCAGCCGGCGGGCCGCGGGGCGGGACGCGCCGCCCCGGGTGGTCACCTGCGGCGGTACGGGGCAGGCTGACGAGGTCGGGGAGGCCGGAGCCGGCGCACGGGAGCCGGCACAGCGGGTGAGTGCACAGACCGAGGAGCAGGACGATGAGCGAGCCGGGCCAGGTCCGACCGGAGGTGGTGGACGAGATCGTGGCCGTCCTGCGCGGCGCGGACCCCGCGGGTCTGCCGCCCTCGGCGACGGCGGAGGAGAAGGCGGCGGCCAAGGACCGCTACCTGTCGGAGTTCGCCGCCGAGCGCAGCAAGCGCGACCGCCAGGCCCAGGCCTGGGAGCTGCTGCTCACCCGCAGCTACGACGAGCCCCCGACGTGGGAGCGGCTCTTCGACGACCTGCCCCCCGGCGCCGTCGAGGAGCTCGGCGGGCTCTACGACGTCCTGCCCTCCGGCGCCCAGGAGGAGTACGCCCGCCGGTACGGCGTCCCCAGCACCGTCTGAGGAGGAGTGCCGGAGCGCCCGGCTGGGGTAGGGAGCGCCGGTGACCTCGACCGTTCCCGGCCGCCTGGTGGCCGGCCGCTACCGCCTGGTGTCGCGGGTGGGCACCGGCAGCATGGGCGCGGTGTGGCTCGGGCGTGACGAGCTGCTCGGTCGCGAGGTGGCCGTCAAGCAGGTGCTGCTACCGGCCGGGACCGACCGCGCGGTGGCCGACCAGCAGCGCCAGCGCGCGCTGCGCGAGGGCCGCATCGCCGCCCGGCTGACCCACCCGCACGCGATCTCGGTCTTCGACGTCGCGCTCGAGGACGGCGTCCCGTGGCTGGTCATGGAGTACCTGCCCTCCCGCAGCCTCGCCGAGGTGCTGCACCAGGACGGCGTGCTGCGTCCGGACCAGGTGGCCCAGGTGGGCGCCCAGCTGGCCGACGCGCTGGTCGCGGTGCACGAGGCCGGGATCGTGCACCGCGACGTCAAGCCGGGCAACGTGCTGGTCGGCCGGGGCCCGCGGGTCGACGGCCTGGTGAAGATCACCGACTTCGGCATCTCGCACGCCAGCGGCGACGTCACGCTCACCCAGACCGGCCAGATCACCGGGACACCGGCGTTCCTGGCGCCCGAGGTGGCCCAGGGCAGCGAGATGACCGCGGCCAGCGACGTCTTCTCGCTGGGCGCGACGCTCTACACCTGCCTGGAGGGCGAGCCGCCGTTCGGGATGGACGACAACGCGCTGCGCCTGCTGCACCGCGTGGCCGGCGGCGAGGTCCGCCCGCCGCGGCGCGCGGGATCGCTGGACCGGCCGCTGCGGCGGATGCTCGAGGCCGACCCGGCGCGGCGTCCCTCGATGGGCGAGGTCCGCGACGAGCTCGCCCGGTTGGCCGCCGGGCGCGACGGCGACCCGACGACGGTCCTGCTGGCCCGCACCGCCCTGGGCGCCTCCCCGAGCCGCACCCGCACCGCGCAGCTGTCGCCCGACCCGCCGCTGCCGGTCGGCCCGCCCCCGGAGGTCGTCGACCCGCCGACCCCCGTCTCGCCGGCGACGCTCGTGGGGTCTCCGGCCACGGACCCTCCCACCGTCGAGCCCTCCCCCGCGGCGCCCCCGGCCGCGGACCCGCCCCAGCCGGAGCGGTCGGGGCCGCTGGTGGGCCCGCGGCGGAGGCGGCGCCGTCCGCTGCTGGTCGTCCTGGCCGTCGCGCTGGTCGCCCTCGCCGCCTCGGTGGGCACCTGGCTGGCGACCGGCGGGAACGACGACCCCGGCGGGACGTCGGCCGGTGCCGACGGTTCCTCGTCGGCTCCGGCGAGCGGGACGGAGGAGCCGGCCGCGGACCCGTCGTCGGGGTCCGCGCCGACGGCGGGGGGACCGCCGGCCACGGAGGCCTCCCCCACGTCGGGGAGCGAGCCGGTCTCCGAGAGCCCGGCCGAGGACCCCGGGCAGGAGAGCCCGGCGCCGGCGGACCCGGCCACCGAGGCGCGGGAGACCCTCGAGCAGTACTACGCGCTGCTGCCCGACGACGCGGCCGGCGCCTACGAGCTCACCGGGCCGACCCTGCGGTCCCGGGCGAGCCTGGGGTACTTCGAGGACTTCTTCGGCCGCTGGTCGGAGGTCAACCTGCTCGAGGTGCGCGACGTCACCGACGAGGGCGACCGCATCACCGCCACGACGCGGGTCGAGTTCCTCAACCCCGGCGAGCGGCTGGTCGAGACCCACGCGGTGACCTTCGTCCGCGGCGAGGACGGCCGGCTGCTCATCGACCTCGACGTGGTCGCCTGAACCCGGACGCGACGACGGCGGCGCCCCGGGTGGGACGCCGCCGTCGTCGCGCTGCTGGCGGTGGCGGTGGGATTTGAACCCACGGAGGCTTGCACCTCACACGCTTTCGAGGCGTGCTCCTTCGGCCGCTCGGACACGCCACCGTCGGACAGACTACAGGCCCCGCTGACGGCGGAAGAACGCGCGTAGGAGCGCGGCGCTCTCCTCGGCCCGCACACCCCCGGTCACCTGCGGCCGGTGGTTGAGCCGGCGGTCGCGGACGACGTCCCACAGCGACCCGGCGGCCCCGGCCTTGGGGTCGTCGGCGCCGTAGACGACGTGCGCCACGCGGGCCAGGACGCTCGCGCCGGCGCACATCGTGCACGGCTCGAGGGTGACCACCAGCGTGGCGCCGGTCAGCCGCCAGCCGTCGCCGTGCACCCGCGCCGCCGCGCGCAGCGCCAGCACCTCGGCGTGGGCAGTGGGGTCACCCAGCCGCTCCCGCTCGTTGGCCGCCTCGGCGAGCACCCCGCCGCCGGGCCCGAGGACGACGGCGCCGATCGGCGTGTCGCCCCACTCCTGCGCGGCGGCGGCGAGCTCCAGCGCCCGCGCCATCGCCGCGTCGAGGGCGTCCGGTCCCGGGGCCGTCACGGCCCGCCGTCCCGGAGGGGTGTCCCGGGGACAGTCGTGCTCTGCACACAGTGGTGTGCAGAGCACGACTGCCCGCGGAGGAGCTGGTGCCCGGCGCTCACGTCAGCGGGAAGCCGACCAGCGCGGACAGCTCGGCCAGCGCGGCCGCGGGGTCGGACACCTTGACGGTGTGCATCCCCAGCGCCCGGGCGGGCTTGAGGTTGATGCCGAGGTCGTCGAGGTAGGCGCAGTCGGCGAACGCCAGGTCCCGCCCGACCGCCTCGTTCAGCCGGGCCAGCGCCCGCCGGTAGATCTCCGGCTCGGGCTTGCGCACCCCCTCGATCGAGCTCTCGACGACGGCGTCGAACAGGTCGAGCAGCTCGGCCAGCCGCCCGGTGCGCTCCATCGGCGCCACGTTGTTCGACAGCATCCCCAGCGGCAGGCCCGCCGCCCGCAGCCGCCGCACGGCCTCGACCATCTCCGGGCGGATCTCGCCCGACAGCGCGGCCAGCACCCGGCGGGCGTCCACCCGGTGCCCGGCGGCCAGCGCCTCGGCCTCGAAGGTGTCGACGAACCCCTCGACGTCGAGCTCGTTGCGCTCGAACCGGGCCCAGGCGTTGGTGTCGGGAGCGGTGCTGTTGAGCCGGCGGATGAGGCCCTCGGGCAACCCGGCCTCGGCCTCGTAGGCGGCGAAGGCCAGCATCGGGCTCTCGGTGATCACCCCGCCGAGGTCGAAGACGACGGCGGAGACGCGAGCGGTCACCGTCCCACCGCGGCGGCCAACTCGTCGGCGAACCCCAGCCGGGCGGCGATCTTGGCGACCATCTCGTCGGCCCACAGGTCGTCGGCGGTCACGATCGGCCGCAGCTGGTCGGCGGGCAGCCCGTCGTCGGCGAACACGTCGAGGTCACCTCCGGGCCAGCCGGTCTCGTCGTCGTCGAAGGCGCCGTCCTCGTCCACGGCGATCCCGTAGCGCTCGACCACCTCGGCGCCGAGCACCCACTCCTGCATCGTCGCGTCCGAGATCAGCGCCCGGACCATCCCGCCCGGGCCGTGCCGCAGCACGACGAAGTACAGGCGCGAGTCGACGACGACCACGAACGGTGCCGGCCAGGGGCCCGGCTCCCCCAGTGCCCGCTCGAGCACGGGCAGCTCGGCACCGGCGTCGGCGGCGAGCAGCTCGACCTGCCAGCGGTCCGCGGCGCGGCTGACCCGCACCGCCCAGCTCCCGCCCTCCGCGCCGCTCATCGCCGGCGCAGCAGGGTCAGGCCGTCGGCCACCGGCAACAGCACGGTCTCCCAGCGCGGGTCGCCGGCCAGCGCCGCGTTGAGCGCCACCACCGCGTGGTCGTCGTCGGAGCGGGGGTCGAGCACCCGGCCGCCGCGCAGCGTGTTGTCCAGCAGGACCAGCCCGTTGGGCCGCATCCGCGGGTGGAGCTCGTCGACGTAGGCCTGGTAGCCGGTCTTGTCGGCGTCGACGAAGGCGAGGTCGAACACGGGCTCACCGGGGAGGGCGCGCAGGGTGTCCAGCGCCTCGCCCAGCCGGACCTCGATCCGGCCGGCGACCCCGGCCCGCTCCCAGTACCGCTGCGCGATCGCCGTCCACTCCGCGTTGCGGTCCAGGCAGAGCAGCGAGCCGTCGTCGGGCAGGCCGCGGGCGATGCACAGCGCCGAGAGGCCGGTGAAGGTGCCGATCTCGATCGCCCGGCGGGCACCCACGGCCCGGGTGAGCAGCTGCATGAAGACGCCCTGCTCCGGGGCGATCTGGAAGGTCGGTGACACCTCGCCGCGCTCGGCCAGGGCCGCGGTCTCGGCGACGAGGTCGGCCACCACCTCGTCGACCGGCTCGGAGCTGGCCCGCACGTGGTCGGCGAGCTCCGGCGTGAGGAGGAACGAGCGCGGCGTCATGCCACGCGCCTGGGGCACGGGGAGTGCGGCATAGCCTCTGATCATGGCCGATCCCGCTCCGGACCACGGTGCCCAGGTCGACGGCGCCCGGGTCGATCCCGCGCTGGCCGCCCGGCTCGCCGCCGACCCGCTCGCGGACCTGCTGGGCATCGTCCTCGAGGAGGTCCGCCCCGGGTACGCCCGCGCGGGCATGACCGTGGGCCCGCGCCTCCTCAACGCCGTCGGGACCGCGCACGGCGGCGCGACGATGGCGCTGCTCGACGTCGTCCACGCCGCGGTGGGCAACAGCCACGGCGTCGTCGCGGTCGCGCAGGACGTGCACACCGAGTTCCTCGCCCCCGGCCGGCCCGGCGAGCGGCTGGTGGCCGAGGGCACCGAGCTGCACCGCAGCCGGCGCACCGCCGTCTACCGGATCGACGCCCGCGGCGAGGACGGCCGGCTGGTGGCCACCGCCCTGGCCCGGGTCTTCCGCACCGACCGCACCTGGGGGACGCCGGAGTGAGCCTGCCTCTCCCGACGATGCCGCGTCCGCCGGTCGGCGTCGTCGGCCTGGGGCAGTTGGGCGGCTCGCTGGCCGCCGCCCTGGTCGCGGCCGGCCGCGAGGTCCGCGGGTGGGACGTCGACCCCGCTGCACGGGAGGCCGCCGCGGCGCGCGGTGTGCAGGTGACCCGGGAGCTGACCGGCGTCGTCGTCCTCGCCGTCCCGCTGCCGGTGATGGCCACGGCACTCGACGGGCTCGACGTCGACCCGGCCGCCACCGTCACCGACCTCGGCTCGGTGAAGGCGCCGGTGCTGGCCTCGGTGGGCGCCGCGCTGGGCGGGCGGTTCGTCGCCGGGCACCCGATGGCCGGGACCGAGCGCTCCGGTCACGCCGCCACAGACCCGGCGCTGTTCCGCGGCGCCCGCTGGGCGCTGTGCCTGGAGCCGGGCACCGAGCTGCCGCGCTGGCTGCGCGCCGCCGAGGTGGCCCTCGACGCCGGCGCCGAGGTGGTGCCGGTGACCGCCGCCGACCACGACGCCGCCGTCGCCGCCGTCAGCCACGTGCCGCACCTGCTCGCCGCGGCGCTCGCCGCCGCCGCCGGTGCGGCCGGGCCGCTGGCCCTGGCGCTGGCCGCCGGCAGCTTCCGCGACGGCACCCGGGTCGCCGGCAGCGACCCGGCGTTCGTCACCGCGATGGTCGAGGGCAACGCCGGGCCGACGGTGGCCGCGCTGCAGCGGGTCCTCGACCAGCTCGAGCGCCCGTGGCCGGAGCTGGTGGCCGCCGGACACGCGGCGCGCGCCGGGCTCCCCGGAGGGGACGCCGGCCGGCGGACCGTCCGGGTGCCGCTGGACCGGGCGGCGCTGCTGGCCCTGGGTCGGGCCGGCGGGGCGGTCACCCGCCGGCTGGCCGCCTTCGTGGAGGGCTGGGTGCCGGAGAGCCGGCCGGGTTACGCCGCGGAGACGTAGGGCAAGGTGCGGGCATGGACGACGACGAGATCCGCCACCGCATCGACGCACTCGCCGACGAGGAGCGCCTGCTGAGGGAGAGCGGGGAACACACGGCCGAGCAGCGGGCCCGGCTCCGGCAGATCGAGGAGGAGCGGGACCAGCTCTGGGACCTGCGCCGTCAGCGAGACGCCAAGCGGCAGTACGACGAGGACCCCGACACCGCCGAGGTGCGGCCGAAGTCCGAGGTCGAGGGCTACCTCCAGTAGCAGCAGGAGGACCCCCTCGCCCCCACCCCTCGCGAGCTCGGGGCGGGCCCCTGCGAGGGGGCCGTCCCAGTCCCCCGCTATGCGGAGTCGCGGACCGGCCGGCGGCCTCCCGCGTCGTGGTGGCCGGTGCCCAGCAGCGCCAGCTGCCAGAGCAGCCGCGCCCGCGGGTCGGTGGGTTTGCGGCCGGTCACCGACTCGATCCGCCGCAGCCGGTGCATGACCGTGTTGCGGTGGCAGTACAGGAGGTCGGCGGCGCGGGTGGGTGAGCCGTCGGCGTCGAGGAAGGCCGACAGCGTCTCCAGCAGCACCTCGCGCTCGTCGCCGGGCAGCTCCAGCAGCCGGCCCAGGGTCTGCCCGACCAGGCGCTCGGTGATCTCCGGCGAGTTGGACAGCAGCGCCTCGGGCAGCCGCTCGTCGATGGGGACGACCCGGGCGGCGCCGGCGGGCAGCGTGCGCGCGGCGGTCTCCGCCAGCCGGTAGGCGCCGGCCACGCCCGCCGCGCCGTCGACGACGGCCGACACCCCCACCGGGCCGGTGGCCAGTCCCCCCAGCCAGCCCAGCAGCTCCGGGAGCCGGCGGGCGCCCAGGGCCACGACGCCCACCAGCGCCTGCGACCGCGTGGCCCAGGCCGAGCGGATGCCGCGCTTGAGCAGCGCCGACACCGCGTCGGGCAGCGGGCACGGCCCGTCCTCCGCCGCAGGCGCGACGACGACGGCGAGCCGGCCGGCCAGCGGGACGGCGAGCAGCTCGGACGCCGTCCGGACGAAGGCGGGGTCCCCGCCGCGGCCGTCGAGCAGGCCGTGGACCAGCCGCTGCTGCTCGGCGGCGTCGAGGCCGGTGCGCCGGCGCTCCTCGGCGCGGTAGCCCGCGGCCACGGCGCTGCACTCGCGGTCGTTGGTGCGCCAGAGGGACCCGGCCACCTCGAGCAGCAGGCCGTCGTCGTGGCCGGCGCACTGGCGCGAGGCCGCGACCAGCGCCTCCCAGAGCACCTGCCCGCCCAGCCGGTAGCCGCGCAGCACCGCCTCGAGCGGAACGCCCTGGGTGGCCCGCGCCCGGCCGACCTCGGCGGCCGCGGCGGCACCGGCCTCGCGCTCGGCGACCGAGCCCTCCGAGAGCAGCGCGCGGACGCCGACGGCGAGGTTGCCCTTGAGGGAGGCGTGCATCGCCGCGGGGTCGGCCTGCAGCGCCTCCCGGTAGGCCGGCTCGGTGCGCACGAGGATGTCGACCATCCGGTCGGTCATCCGGTCGAGCTCGGTGAGCAGCACCGGCGCGAGCTCCGCCAGGCGGCCGGCCACCGCACGCTGGGTCGCCTGCACGTGATCACCTCCGGTAACGCACTGCTGACAGCACAACAGGTGGCACCGATCACTGTGCGGTCAGCCCATTGTGACGCCCTCCACCGGTCGGCAGGCTCATCGGGACGGACCCGTGACCTATTCGCCACCGTGCGCTGCGGTCGCGGTCACCTCCCCGACGCAGAGGAGACGTGGGCCCCTTGGCGCACCCGCCGGACACCACGGGCAGCACCCCCCACGCGGAGAGACGGCCCACCGCCCGGCTGGAGATGACCGGGATCAGCGTCGCCTTCGGTGGGGTCAAGGCCCTCACGGACGTGTCGCTGACCGTGGAGCCGGGGCAGGTCCACGGTCTCATCGGCCCCAACGGCGCCGGCAAGACGACGCTGTTCAACGTGGCCTGCGGCCTGGTCCGCCCGACCGCGGGCCGCATCGCCTGGCGCGGTCAGGAGCTGCGGCGGCTGCGGCCGAACGAGCTGGCGGAGCTCGGCATCGCGCGCACCCTGCAGGGCGTGGGCCTGTTCCCCGGGCTGACGGTGCTCGAGAACGTCATGGTCGGGGCGCACAAGCACGCGAGGGCGGGGTTCTTCTCCGCGCTGTTCGCCCTCCCGACCTCGGACAAGGACGACGCCCGGCTGCGCGAGCGCGCCCTGGGCGCCCTCTCCGAGCTCGACGCCGAGGGCTACGCCGCCCGCTACCCCGGCAGCCTCCCCTACCCCGTGCAGAAGCGGGTGGCGCTGGCCCGCGCCCTGGTGTCCGAGCCGGAGCTGCTGCTCCTCGACGAGCCGGCCAGCGGCCTGTCCGAGGAGGAGATGCACGAGCTGGGCACCATCATCGGCCACCTGTCGGGCCGGATGAGCGTCCTGCTCGTCGAGCACCACATGGACCTGGTCATGCGCGTGTGCGACCGGATCACCGTCCTCGACTCCGGGCAGCAGATCGCCGCCGGGACCCCCGAGCAGGTGCAGAACGACCCGGCGGTCACCGAGGCCTACCTCGGCGACGCCGTCGACGACACGGTCGACGCCAGCGAGCTGGCGGCGACGGACGGGGGCACGCAGCGTGGCTGAGACGCACGGCAGCACCGCCTCGGGCGCCGGCGGCCCCTCCACCGGCCTGACCAAGGGCGTCCCGTCGGGCGGCTCCGCGACGGCGACCGCCGACGCCGTCCTCTCCGTCGAGGGCCTGTCGGCCGCCTACGGCCCGGTCCGGGCGCTCGACGGCGTCACGCTGCGCGCCGAGCAGGGCCGGATCACCGCCGTGCTCGGCGCCAACGGCGCGGGCAAGACGACGCTGCTGCGGACCGTCAGCGGCCTGGTCCGCCCGACCGCCGGCCGGGTGGTCCTGAACGGCGAGGACGTCACGCGGGCACCGGTCGAGGCCATGGTCACCAAGGGCATGTCGCACGTGCCGGAGGGCCGCGGCGTCATCGCCGAGCTGACCGTCGACGAGAACCTGCGGGTCGGCTCGCTGTTCCGCGGCAAGGTCGCGCAGGAGGAGTTCGACCGGGTCTACGACCTGTTCCCGCGGATCAGGGAGCGCCGCAACCAGACGGCGCACACGCTCTCGGGCGGCGAGCGGCAGATGCTGGTCATCGGCCGCGCGCTCCTGGCCCGGCCGAAGGTGCTGCTCCTCGACGAGCCGTCGCTGGGCCTGGCCCCGCGGATCGTGGCGCAGATCTTCGCGCTGCTGCGCCAGCTCGTCGACACCGAGGGTCTGTCGGTGCTGCTGGTCGAGCAGAACGCCCGCAGCGCGCTGTCGGTGGCCGACACCGGCGTGGTCCTCAACCTCGGCCGCGTCGTCGTCACCGACGACGCCGCGCGACTCGCCGGCGACGAGGACCTCCGGCACGCCTACCTCGGCTTCTAGCCCTCCCCCGCTCCTCCGCACCGCCTGGAAGGCAGCCTCCTCGTGCAGGAATTCGTCAACCTCACCCTCGGCGGGGTGATCACCGGCTCGGTCTACGCCGCGTTCGCCCTGGCCCTGGTGCTGATCTGGCGGTCCACCCGGATCGTCAACTTCGCGCAGGGCGCCATGGCGGCGCTCACCACGTTCATCGCCCTGTCCCTCATCGAGTCGGGCCAGTCCTACTGGGTCGGCCTCGTCGTCGCGCTGCTCGCCGGGCTGGTCCTCGGCGCGGTGGTCGAGCGGGTGGTGATCCGGCCGGTGGAGGGCGGGCCGGAGCTCAACGCGGTCATCGTCACCCTGGGTCTGTTCATCGCCATCCAGGCGCTGATCTCGGTGCTCTTCGGCGTCAACCAGCGCGCCTTCGTCCCGCCGTTCTCCAACATCGGCTTCGAGGTCGGCGACTTCACCCTGGCGCTGAGCCCCAACACCGTCTACACGCTCCTCGCGGTCCTGCTCGTGATGGTCGGGCTCACCGCGCTGTTCCGCTTCACCCGCGTCGGCCTGGCCATGCGCGCCTCGGCCTTCGGGCAGGAGGTCGCCCGGCTGCTCGGGGTCCGGGTCGGCCGGATGCTCACCCTCGGCTGGGCGCTGGCCGCCGTCGTCGGGTCGCTGGCCGGCATGCTCATCGCCGCCGAGACGTCCTTCGTGTCGCCGACCTTCATGGACTCGCTGATCGTCTTCGGCTTCGTCGCCGCGGTCCTCGGCGGCCTGGACTCGCCCATCGGTGCGGTCGTCGGCGGGCTGCTGCTGGGCCTGGCGCTCAGTTACGTCCGCGGGTACGTCGACGAGACCCTCGTCGGCATCGCCGCCCTGGTCATCCTCGTGGTGGTCCTGCTGGTGCGGCCCGGTGGCCTCTTCTCGACGACCCAGACACGGAGGGCGTGACCGCCGTGAGCGACCTGCAGACCCCGGCCTCGTCCCCCGGCGCCGGCGCGGCGACCTCCGACGCGCCGACGACGGCCACCGCGGCCAGCAACGCCAGTTCCGCGCAGGCCTCCGGCGGGCGCTCCTTCCTGCCGCGCAACACGCTGCTGCGCCACCTGCTCGTCGTGCTCCTGTCCGCCGTCGGCGCGGTCGTCCTGCTCGAGGCGACCGACCTCGGCTTCAACGCGCAGATCAGCTACGTCGCCTACTACGCGATCGCCGCCGGCGGGCTGACCCTGCTCACCGGGCTCAACGGGCAGATCTCGCTGGGCCACGGCGCCCTGATGGCGGTGGGCGGCTACACCACCGCGCTGCTCCTCGACACCGAGGAGCCGCTGCCGCTGGCCGTCGTCTTCCTCATCGCGGTCGCGCTCACCTCGGTCGTCGGCGCGGTCGTCGGCGTCGCCGCCGCCCGGCTGCACGGCCCCTACCTGGCCGGCGCGACGCTGGCGCTGGCCGTCGGCCTGCCCGGCCTGGCGCTGTTCTACGACGAGCTGCTCGGCGGCGAGCAGGGCCTGACGGTCTCCAGCCCGGACCGCCCCGACTGGTTCGTCGAGACGATCCGCACCCTGTCGGGCAACTCGGCCTCGGGCGTCAAGTGGATCGCCTACATCGCCGTCGCGTGCCTGATCATCACCTACTTCCTGCTGGCCAACCTCATGCGCAGCCGGATCGGGCGCACCTGGCGCGCGGTGCGCGACCAGGAGGTGGCCGCCGAGCTCGCGGGCATCAACCTCGGCGCGTGGCGGGTGACGGCCTTCGTGGTCAGCGCCGCCTGCGCGGGCCTGGCCGGCGCCGTCCTCGCCCTCGTCGTCCGGCTGACCGCACCGACCGCCTTCACCATCGTCCTGTCGCTGTCGCTGCTGACCGCCATCGTCATCGGCGGTCTGGGCAGCCTGCTCGGGGCGCTCATCGGCTCGGCGCTGCTGGTCTTCCTGCCGCGCTACCTGCGCGACGCCGGGGAGTCACTGGACATGGACGCCGCCCAGGCGGCCGAGATCTCCTACGTCGTCTACGGCGTGATCCTCGTGCTGGTCATGCTGTTCGCCCCCGCCGGCCTGGTCGGGTCGATCCGGCTGGCCTGGATGAGGCAGCGCGGGCGGCGGGCCGCCGCCCGCGCCAGGGGGTGAGGAGCCCGGACCCCGTCGGCTGTCCCCCGGCCCGGCCACCGGCCACCTCGACACTCCCCCACCCAGACCTCCCGGGCACCGGTGCCCGGGTCCCCCTCAGAGGAGAACCCTTGACCAGTTCCTCACGACGCCTCGTCAGCTTCGTGGCCGCGGCGACCGTCGCCACCACCCTCGCCGCCTGTGGCGGCGGGGACTCCGGTGGAGGTGGCGGCGGAGGCAGCGAGGACAACGAGGCCTCGGACATCGGCATCACCGAGGACAGCATCAAGCTCGGCGCGCACTACCCGCTGACCGGTCCGGCCGCGCCCGGCTACAGCGAGATCCCCTCCGGTGTGACGGCGTACTTCGACTACGTCAACGACAACGGCGGCGTGAACGGCCGCCAGCTCGAGTTCGTCTACCGCGACGACGCCTACAACCCGACCAACACCAGCCAGATCGTCAACCAGCTCGTCCTCGAGGACGAGGTGTTCGCGATCATGTCGGGCCTCGGGACGCCGACCCACAACGCGGTCACCGACTTCCTCAACAGCGAGGGTGTGCCTGACCTGTTCGTGTCGTCGGGCTCGCGGCTCTGGGACGACCCGGAGGAGAAGCCGTACACCTTCGGCTGGCAGCCGGACTACGAGATCGAGGGCAAGATCATCGGCCAGTACGTGGCCGAGAACTTCCCCGACGCCAAGGTCGGCCTGTTCCTGCAGGGTGACGACTTCGGTGAGGACGGCTCGGCCGGTGCCCGCCAGTTCCTCGAGGACCAGATCGTCGCCGAGGAGACCTACGTCCCCGGCGCCACCGACCTCCGTCCGCAGATCTCCGCCCTGCAGGCCGCCGGCGCGGACCTCGTCCTCGGCTTCAACGTGCCGACCTACACCGCGCTCTCGCAGCTGACCGCGCTCCAGCTGGGCTACGACCCGCAGTGGTTCTACTCGAACGTCGGGTCGGACCCGTTGCTGGTCGGCACTCTGCTGGCCCGCTTCTCCGAGGGGCAGGTCAGCGACGCCAGCCTGCTCGACGGAGCCCTCACCACCGAGTACATGCCCACGCTGGACTCCCCCGACAACGAGTGGGTGCAGCTGTGGCAGCGGATCTGGGACGAGTACGGCGAGGAGGGCGAGCTCACCAACACCCGGATCTTCGGGATGGCGCAGGCGTACACGATGGTCCAGGCCCTGCAGTCGGCCGGGCAGAACCCCACCCGTGACGACCTGGTCGCCGCCGTCGAGCAGGCCGGCTCCGAGTGGGAGGGACCGGGCTTCACGCAGTTCCGCTACTCGGAGGACAAGCACGCCGGCTACAGCGGCATGCTGGTCAGCCGGATCACGGGCGAGGTGTCCGAGGACCTGACTCCGGTGCTCGTCACCGACAACGGCGACGCGGAGATCACCGAGTCCGACTACGAGCCCGTCAGCCCGCCGGAGAACGGCATCCCGGAGGAGGAGCCGATCAACTGAGGTAGCCGTTCCAGCACCTCACCGGCGGGCCGCCGGTCTCCTGCGGGAGACCGGCGGCCCGTCGGCGTTCCCGGCCGGGTCCCCCGGCCGGTGGACACTCAGCTGTCGAAGTGTCGGGTCGTGATCTCCGGGTAGGAGCCGCGGCGGTCGGCACGGGCAGGACCGGGACGGGAGCGTGGATGGTGCAGGCGGCACGGACGATCCGGCGGGCGGTGGTGACCGGCGGCGCCGGGTTCCTCGGCTCCCACCTCTGCGAGCACCTCCTCGACCGCGGCGTCGAGGTGGTCTGCCTCGACAACTTCCTCACCGGCTCCCCGGAGAACGTCGTCCACCTCCTCGAGCACCCCGGCTTCCGGCTGGTGCGCTGCGACGTCACCGACTTCGTGCACGTGCCCGGCGACGTCGACCTGGTGCTGCACTTCGCCTCGCCGGCCAGCCCGCTGGACTACCTCAGGATGCCGATCGAGACGCTGAAGGTCGGCAGCCTCGGCACGCTGCACACCCTCGGCCTGGCGCACGAGAAGGGCGCCCGGTACGTGCTGGCCTCGACGTCGGAGGTCTACGGCGACCCGCTGGTGCACCCGCAGCCCGAGGAGTACTGGGGCAACGTCAACCCGGTCGGCCCGCGCGGGGTCTACGACGAGGCCAAGCGGTTCAGCGAGGCGATGACCACCGCGTACCGGACGTCGAAGGGCACCGACACCGGCATCGTGCGGATCTTCAACACCTACGGCCCGCGCATGCGTGCCGACGACGGCCGAGCGATCCCCGCCTTCGTCGGCCAGGCGCTGACCGGCCGGCCGCTGACGGTCGCGGGCGACGGCTCGCAGACCCGCTCCATCTGCTACGTCGACGACACGGTCCGCGGCATCCTCGCGCTGGCCTTCTCCGACCAGCCCGGCCCGGTCAACATCGGCAACCCCGACGAGCTCTCCATGCTGCGGCTGGCCGAGTGGGTCATCGAGCTGACCGGCTCCTCCTCGGGCATCGAGTACATCGACCTGCCCGTCGACGACCCGAAGGTCCGCCGTCCCGACACCCGCCGCGCCGAGGAGCTCCTCGGGTGGCGGCCGACCGTGCCCTCGGAGGAGGGGCTGCGCCGGACCGTCGCCTGGTTCGCCGAGCGGCAGCGGACGCTCGCGCTGCAGGCCGGCTGACGCGGGGCCGACAGGCCCTCGTCCGGCGGCCCGCGCACACTGTGGCCGACTTCGCATCTACATTGGTGACCGGCGGTCGTAGAACACGCCTAGGAACCGGACACTGACGGAGAGCGATCAATGGGCCGCCACGCCGACACGAGCAGCCTGCGCCGTAGCCAGCGTCCCGCCCCCGTCGCCCTGCTGGTCGCCCTCGTGGTGGTCGCGGTGGTGGCCGGGGGCGTGGTCTGGTACCTGGCCTCCGGGTCGGGCGCGAGCGGCTGCGAGGACACCCGTACCGTGCGGGTCACCGTCGCCCCCGAGATGGGCGCCGTCGCGCAGGACCTCCTCGCCGAGCCGCAGGACCTCGGCGGCGGCGCCTGCGCCGTCGGCGAGGTGACCGCCCAGGAGCCACTGCAGACCGTCGGTGACCTCTCCGCCCTCGAGGGCAGCGCGCTGCCCCAGGTCTGGGTGCCCGACAGCTCGCTGTGGACCGTCCGCGCCGGGGACGCCGACCTCGACGCGTCCGGCTCGATGGCCACCTCCCCCGTGGTGCTGGGCACCAGCCGCGCCGCCGCCGACGAGCTCGGCTGGAGCGCGCAGGCCCCGGACTGGCGGGCGGCCCTCAGCGGCGCGCGGCCGGTCGCCGTGCCCGACCTGGCCGCCAGCGCCGAGGGCGTCGCCGCGCTCGCCGCCGTCCAGACCTCGCTGGGTGGCGGCGAGGAGGCCGACAACGCCGTGGTGCAGGCCGTCCTCGCCGCCCGCCGGGGCCCGGCCATCGCCCCGGCCGACGCGCTCGCCGCCGCGGCCGCCGACGACGTGGAGGCCCCGCTCGTGCCGGTCAGCGAGCAGGAGGTCATCACGGTCAACCGGGAGACGCCGGAGTCCGCGCTCGTCGCGGTCTACCCGGCCGAGGGCTCCCCGCAGCTGGACTACCCGGTGCTGCGCGTGGGCGCCCCCGCCGACGAGGAGCGTGCCGCCGTCGACGCCGTCGTGCGGACGCTGACCTCCGGGGCGGCGCGCACCGCCGTCCTGGACGCCGGGTTCCGCGACGCCGAGGGGACCCCGCCGACCGAGCCCGGCCCGGGGGTGCAGGAGGAGGCGCCGGAGGTCCTCGAGGTCGACCCCGAGGGGGTGCAGACCCTGCTGACCGAGCTCAGCCGGCTCGCGGCGCCCTCGCGGCTGCTCACGGTCATCGACGTGTCCGCCTCGATGGAGGCCCCCGCCGGTGACGGCACCCGCGCCACCCTCGCCCGCGACGCCGCCCGGAGCGCGCTGACGCTGATCCCGGGGTCGTCGTCGATCGGGCTGTGGGTGTTCGCGCACCAATTGGAGGGTGAGCAGGACTGGGTGGAGCTCGCGCCCATCCGCACGCTCAGCGAGGAGGTCGACGGCACGATCCAGCGCGAGCTGCTCGACCGGGAGCTCGACACCATCCCCGACCGGCTCGACCCCGGCGGCACGGGCCTGTACGACACCACACTGGAGGCGTTCCGCGCGGCTCAGCAGCAGTACGACCCCGAGGCCGTCAGCAGCGTCGTGATCGTCACCGACGGCACCAACGAGGACTCGGCGGGCATCGACCTCGACACGCTGCTGCGGACCCTGGGCGAGGAGGCCGACCCGCAGCGCCCGGTCAAGGTCATCGGCATCGCGCTCGGCCCGGACGCCGACATCGCCGCGCTCGAGCAGATCGCGCAGGCCACCGGGGGCGCGGCCTACAACGCCGTCGACCCCAACGACCTGCAGGACGTCCTCTTCGACGCGCTGCGCCAGCGCTGACCCGCGCGGTCGTGGGGGGGGGGGGGGGGGGGGGGGGGGGGGGGGGGGGGGGGGGGGGGGGGGGGGGGGGGGGGGGGGGGGGGGGGGGGGGGGGGGGGGGGGGGGGGGGGGGGGGGGGGGGGGG